>NZ_JBEZDN010000009.1:57520-127511 GCF_040648315.1 Pseudonocardia sp. NPDC049154 | reverse complement strand
CCGAGGCGGTCGCCCGCGCCGGGGCCGAGGTCGTGCTCGTCGACTGCGAGCCCGGCACCGCGCTATCCATGTCCCGAGCACTAAACCGGGCCTCGTCCGTCAGGCATCCGAGCCGACGCCGCGGCAGCGGCGGTATGCGGCCGCTCAGCGTCCCCGGGAACCCCCCCCGGTGTAGTGGAGCATCGTGGGCAGGTCGTGGACCTTCACGCGACCCCGACCGGAGGTCGCGCCCCGCTCGCCCTCGTGCTCCTCGAGTCGGAGCCAGCCCGCCCAGTCGGTGACGTGCACCGAGCGCGTCGCCAGCAGTTCCAGCAAGTCGTCTCGCTCGGTCCGGGGGCGGTCGGCGAGATCGGCGAGGACCGAGGCGGCGGTCTCGCCGCCGTCCGGCCGGTTCGTCCCGATCACGCCGGTCGGTCCGCGCTTCAGCCAGCCCGCCACGTACACGCCCGTGAGCGGCACGCCGTCGGAGATCACCCGGCCCGCCTCGTGCGGGACCGTGCCGGTGCCGTCGTCGAACGGCAGCCCCTCGACCGGGGAACCGCGGAAGCCGACGGCGGTGACCACCATTCCAGTGGGCAGCACCGTACGCTCCCCCGTGCCAACGAGCCGCCCGTCCACGACATCGTTGCGCTCCACGGCGACGCCCTCGACCCGGCTCGCGCCGACGATCTCCAGCGGAGAGGTCAGGAAGCGCAGGTGCAGCCGGCGGCGCCGACCCTGCGACGGCGTCGACGCCAACATCTGGAAGGTCTCCAGGTTCTGGCGGGTCCGCTTGTCCTTTACCGACTCCGGATGGGGGATCCCGGCGCCGCCGTCGTGCACCTCGACGTCGGCGTCGGCGAGCTCGGAGAGCTGGAAGAGCTCGGCGGGGGTGAATTTCGCCTCCGCCGGTCCGCGCCGGATTAGCACGTGGACGTCTCGGATCGCGCTGTCCCGCAGGATGCCCCACACCCGGGTGGGCACGTCGGTGTCCCGCAGCTCCTCGGCCGTGCGGCTGAGCACCCGGGCCACGTCCAGAGCGACGTTGCCCGCCCCGACGACGACGGCGGAGTCCACGTCGAGGGTGTGCTCGACGTCGGCGACGTCCGGGTGGCCGTTGTACCAGCGCACGAACTCGCCCGCGCCCAGCACGCCCGGCAGATCCTCACCGGGGATGCCCAGCCTGCGGTCGTGCTCGGAGCCGCAGGCGTAGACGACGGCGTCGTAGCGTTCGACGAGCTCGGCGTGGGACACGTCCCGACCCACCTCGACATTGCCCAGGTAGCGGACGTCGTCCCTGACGAACGGTTTCGATAGGACCTTGCTGACGATCTTCATCTTCGCGTGGTCCGGCGCGACCCCGTAGCGGACGAGACCGAACGGGGTAGGCAGCCGATCGATCACGTCGACCGACATCGGCACCTTCGACGCCAGCAGCCCGGCGACGGTGTAGAGCCCGGACGGGCCCGAACCGACCACGGCGATCCGAACACTCATGCCGTGCCTCCCCGCACTGCGGCCAACGCCAACGGGCTGCCCTGGACGGCCACCCGCTGGAGGTGATGGTGGACCGACTCGAGCCCACCCAGCTCGGCGCCACCGCCCGCGCGGCCCGGACCGCCGTGCAGCAGGCCGGGGAGCGGTGAACCGTGGCCGGTGGACTCCGGGCCGGAGTCGGTGTCCAGCACGAGTACTCGCCCGTGCCAGGGCGCGAGCCCGCGCACGATCCGTGAGGCCAGGCCGCCGTCCCCGGTCACGACGGACGCGGCCAGGCTGCCGTGTCCGCGGGCGGCCAGCTCGACCGCGTGTCCGGTGTCTCGGTACCCGATCACCGTGCTGACCGGGCCGAAAGCTTCGATCGTGTGACCCTCCGCCGCGTCCGGGTCGGGCGCGTGCAGCAGCACCGGGGTCATGAAGGCCCCGCGCTCGGCGTCCGCGTCGACCGGGTCGACCTTGCGCGGGTCACCCGAGACGATCCGTGTGGAGCGCATCAGACCGTCGACGGCGGACCACACGTCCTCACGTTGGGCCAGGCCTGCGAGCGCCCCCATGGTCACGCCCTCGGTGGCCGGGTTGCCGACGACGACCTCGGTCAGCCTCGCCGACACCGCGTCCGCCAGGGCACCGACGAGACCGTCCGGGACGAGAGCGCGACGGATCGCCGTGCACTTCTGCCCCGCCTTGACCGTCATCTCGGTGACCAACTGGTCTACGTACAGCCCGAACTCCGGGCTGTCCGCGGTCACGTCCTCGCCGAGGATCGAGCAGTTCAACGAGTCGGCCTCGGCGGTGAACCGGACGGCCTCGCGCAGCACCGTCGAGGTTCCCCGCAGACGTTCGGCGGTGCCAGCCGAACCGGTGAACGCGATCGAGTCCTGCGGGCCGAGGTGGTCGAGCAGTTCGCCCGCCGAGCCGCAGACCAGCTGCAGGGCCCCTTCCGGGAGCAGGTCCGACGCCACGATCTCGCGCACGACCAGTTCGGTCAGGTAGGCCGTGGGCGTGGCCGGCTTCACGATCGACGGCACACCCGCCAGCAGCGCGGGCGCCAGCTTCTCCAGCATCCCCCAAACGGGGAAGTTGTAGGCGTTGATCTGCACCGCCGCGCCCAGCCGCGAGGTCGCGAGGTGCTGTCCGACGAACCCGCCCCCCCGAGACAGCGTCTGCGGTTGGTCGACCACGAGGACCGTGTCGTCGGGCAGGTCCCGCGCGCCGATACCCGCGTAGGCGGACAGTACGGCGATGCCGCCGTCGACGTCGAACCTCGAGTCGAAGAGGGTCGCGCCGGTACGGTACGAGAGCGCGTAGAACTCCGGGCGGTGCTCGCGCAGGTGCGTAGCGAGCGCCTTCAGCGTCGCAGCGCGCTCCCGGAAGGTGCTCGCTCGCAGTGCCGGGCCGCCGACCGTCCGAGCGTGCTCGACGACGCCCGCCATGTCGATCCCCGCGCTCGACACGCGGACGATCTCCTCGCCGGTGACGGCGTCGGCCACGGGCACGCCTTCGGCGCCCGCCACCCAGCGGCCCTCGACGTACGACTCCAAGGGTGTGCTCATGCCCGTGTCCTCAGCCATCCTTCTGGTAGGAGGCGATGAAGTCGGTGTCGATCCCAACCGGCCCCAGGTCCATCGACCCGCCCGGCAGGCCGAGCGGCTCGTCGCGCCCCGGCAGGGGGTCCTCGAAGAAGCGAAGACCGTCCGCGACGAACTCCTCCTGTCCCTCCGGCACCGCACGGTCCTGGGAAATGGCCTCGACCGGGCAGGCGGGCTCGCAGGCTCCGCAGTCGATGCACTCGAGCGGGTTGATGTACAGCTTGCGGCTACCCTCGTAGATGCAGTCGACCGGACATTCGTCCATGCACGACCGATCCATGACGTCGATGCACGCCGCGGCGATTACGTAAGGCATGACGGCTCCATCCTCACCCGGGACACCTCAGGAGAGGTGGACGTACTCGTACTCGAAGGGCTTCCCGTTGATCCCGGTTGTCGGCGGGGCGATCCATCCCGCGATCTTCCCGGGCTCGTAGACCGGGCGCATCAGGTTCTGGACGTGCGCCTTGTCCGCCGCCGACGGCAGCCAGCAGTCCTTCTTCGCCGCCCAGGCATCAGGACCGACCACCTCGCCCGTCGGCGTGACGTGATGTTCGGAGAACAGCCCCACCTCGCGGTTGAAACCGACGTGCGGCAGTGCGAGCCGGGTATCAAGACCCGCCTTCTCGATGATCCGGTTCCAACGCTTGAGCCCGTTCTCGCAGTCCTTGACGTACTCGTTGCGCAGGTCGAGGTTGAGCGCGAGCAGCGCGGACACCTCGTCGGTGGTCATCCGCCCGTCCTTGACGGTGTCGATGGTGAACGCGTCCTCGGTGAGCCGGTGGTCGTCGCGGCGGCGCTCCTCCTGCCAGCGGCCCTTGAGCCCGGCGGTGAAGTAGTTGGCCGCGTTCGTGGACTGCTCGGAGCCGAACAGGTCCAGCGACACCGAGTAGTGGAAGTTGATGTACTTCTGGATCACGTCCAGCGGGATGCCGCCGTGCGGGGCGACGTCGGCGGTGTCGTGCTCGTGCATCAGCTCGCAGGTCCGCGTGACCACCCGGTCGATGCCGGTGGTGCCCACGAACATGTGGTGCGCCTCCTCCTTCAACATGAACTCGCAGGTGCGCGAGAGCGGGTCGAAGGCGGACTCCTTCAGCGTGCCGAGCTGGTACTTGCCGTCCCGGTCGGTGAAGTAGGTGAACATGTAGAACGACAGCCAGTCCGGAGTCTCCTCGTTGAACGCCCCGAGGATGCGCGGGCTGTCGACGTCGCCGGAGTTGCGCTGCAGCAGCGCCTCGGCCTCCTCGCGGCCGTTGCGGCCGAAGTAGGCGTGCAGCAGGTAGACCATCGCCCAGAGGTGCCGGCCCTCCTCCACGTTGACCTGGAAGAGGTTGCGCAGGTCGTAGAGCGACGGGGCGGTTTCGCCGAGCCGGCGCTGCTGCTCCACCGAGGCCGGCTCGGTGTCGCCCTGGATCACGATCAGCCGCTGCAGGTCGGAGCGGTACTCGCCGGGCACCTGCTGCCAGACCGGCTCGCCCTTCTGCTCGCCGAAGGCGATCCGCCGGTCGTCGCCGCGCTCGGCGAGGAACACGCCCCAGCGGTACTCCTCCATGGCGACGTGCCCGAACTGCGCCCAGCCCTCCTTGCCGACGTCGACCGCCGTGCGCAGGTAGACGTCCTGCGTCGGGACCGCCGGGCCCATCGTCTTCCACCAGTTGAGGAAGTTGGGCTGCCACGACTCCAGCGCGCGCTGCAGCTTGCGGTCGCTCGCGAGGTCGACGTTGTTGGGGATCTTCTCGGAGTAGTCGATGCTCATGTGCGTTCTCTCCTCCTCGCCGAGGCGAGCGGTGATGTGTGGTCAGACGCGCTTGCGATCGAAGTCGGCTCGTGTGCCAGTGCCGTACTTGCGCAATGCGCCTTCGGGGCCGGAGGCGTTGGGGCGCACGAAGATCCAGTTCTGCCACGCGGTGAGCCGGGAGAAGATCCGCGACTCCATCGTCTCCGGCCCGACAAACCGGTGGTTGGCCTCCATCCCGGTCAGCGCGTCCGGGGACAGCGACGCCCGCTCCTCCAGCATGATCCGGATCTCGTCCTCCCAGTCGATGTCGTCCGGGGCGTCGGTGACCAGACCCAGCTCCACGGCCTCCGCGGCGGACAGCGGGCGGCCGATCTCCCGCTCCAACCAGTCCAGGTGGTCCTGGTCCCCGTAGAACCGGCTCTCGAGCCTGGCGAGGCCGTTGCCCATCGGCAGCCCGGCGAAGTTGGCGGCGGTCAGCACGAGCGTGGCGGGCACCTCCCCGTCCTCGAGCGTGCCGTCGAGCATGTACTGGCGGTCGCAGGCCAGCGCCAGCTCCAGCAGCGCCCCGCCGAAGCATGAACCGGGCTCGATCAGCGCGACCAGGCTCCGCGAGGTGACGTCCAGGCGCTTGAGCACCCGCTTGAGGTACAGGCCGATCTCGTTCACCAGCCAGTCCCCGCGGTGCTGGTCGAGCAGGGCTTCGTAACCGAGGACGCGATCCAGGTCGCCCTCCGTCCTGATGAGCCAGGTGCCGAGCTCGAGCTCGTTGGCGCGCAGGCGCAGGATCAGGTCGTCCAGCTCGCGGGTCACCGCGAGTGTCCAGAAGCCGTCTCCTTGCTCGTGCACGTCCTCGAGCGAGGCCGGTGCGTCGGTCTCCGGTCCTCGAACCGTGATGTCGACCAGACCCGCCGCGCGGTCGTAGCGCGCCGAGACGTAGCGAAACCGGATGCCGTCGATGGACTCGACCGGCTCCAGGGGGTTCAGTGCGATCCCCCGGGCGCCTGCCGCTCCCACCGCACGGGTCGACTCCTCGGCGGCCTGGCGCGCCCGGCGGGCGACCGTTTCGTCCCACACGCGCATCGGGACGGCCTCGTCGACGAGCTTCCACTCCACCGCCTGCTTGCCGCGGATCCCCTCGGCGCGGGTGGCGAACACGTCCGCCCGGTCCTTGCGCACCCTGCGCTTGTCCGTGACCCGGGTCAGCCCGCCCGTGCCCGGCAGCACGCCCAGCAGCGGGACCTCGGGCAGCGAGACGGCGGAGGAGTTGTCGTCGATCAGCAGGATCTTCTCGCAGGCCAGGGCGAGCTCGTAGCCGCCGCCGGCCGCGGTGCCGTTGACCGCCGCGATCCAGGTCTGACCGGAGTTCTCGGTCGCGTCCTCGATGCCGTTGCGGGTCTCGTTGGTGAACTTGCAGAAGTTCACCTTCCACGGGTGCGAGCTCTGCGCCAGCATCCGGATGTTGGCGCCCGCGCAGAAGTTCTTGTCCTTCGCGCTGGTCACGACCACGGCGCGCACGCCGGGGTGCTCGAACCGCAGCCGCTGGGTGGCGTCGTAGAGCTCGATGTCCACGCCCAGGTCGTACGAGTTCATCTTCAGCTCGTAACCCGGCACGATCCCTCCTGTCTCGTCGATGTCCAGGGTCAGCGTGGCCACCGCACCCTCGACCGCCAACCGCCAGTGCCGGTACCGCTCGGGACTGGTGGCGAAGGAGACCGGGGGCGTGGTCGGTGCGGGCGCGGTCCCGCCCTCGGACGCACGGACCTCGACGGCCGCAACAGACATGCTCGAACCTCCCGTGGTGGACGTGCCTCAATGTTCGACGTTAACGCGTCGTTCCGTCAAGGACTTGTAGAATATTTGTTTCGTGACCCGAGGCATAACGGACAGGAGGACCGGGCTGGTCAATCGACCAGGCCCGGCCCTCGTACTGCGACAAACCGTCAGACGTAGCGGCGGGAGAGGAGGGTCGCGACCAGCGCCGGCTTCTCCTCGCCCTCGATCTCCACCGTCAGGACGATCTCGATGTGGACCCCCCCAGACACCGTGGTGACCGAGGCCACCCGAGCGCCGCCGCGGACGCGGCGCCCCACCCGAACGGGCGCCGGAAAACGCACCTTCTCAGTGCCGTAGTTGACGCCCATCCGGAACCCCTCGAACTCCAGGAGCTCCGCCATGAAAAGGGGCATGAGCGAGAGCGTCAGGAAACCGTGGGCGATGGTCCCCCCGAACCGGCTCTCCGCCGCTCGGCCCGGATCGACGTGGATCCACTGGTGGTCTCCCGTCGCCTGTGCGAACGCGTCGACGCGCTCCTGGTCGACGAGCACCCAGCTCGACCGACCGAGGTCCTTGCCCGTGAGGGCGAGCGCCTCCTCAACGCCGTTCACGAGGGTCGGCCCGCTCATCGGTGCCCCGCCACGGGACCAGCAGCCGCTCCGCGAGCTTCACGAGCAGCGCGAACAGGAAGCCCAGCAGCGAGATGACGACGAGCCCGACGTACATGTTCTCGACCTGGAACGTCTGCCACGAGTTCCAGATCAGGAACCCCAGGCCGCTCTTGGCCCCCAGCATCTCGGCCACGACCAGCAGCATCAGGGCCATCCCGAACGCGAGGTTGAACCCGGTGAGGATGAGCGGCAGCGCGCCGGGGAGGGCGATCGTGCGGAACACCTGCCACCGGCGGGCACCGAAGTTGGTTCCGACGTCGTGGTAGATCGGGGCGATCTCCCGGACACCCGCGACTGTGTTCACCGCGATCGGGTAGAAGACCCCGACTGCCACGACGGCGATCTTGGACGCCTCCCCCAGCCCGAAGACCAGCAGGAACAGCGGGAAGATCGCGCTCTTCGGCACCGGGTAGGTCGCGGCGATGATCGGGTCGAGGGCCGCCCGCAACTTGCGCGAGAGCCCCATCGCCAAGCCCAGGAGCAGCGCTGGGACGCCGCCGATGACGACGGCGATGAGCAGCCGGCGCACGCTGATCCACGTGTGCTCAAGGAGCTCCCCCGACCCGAGCATCTCGACGGCGCGCCCCACGATCGCGGTGGGGGCGGGGAAGAACCTGGTGTCGATGACGCCGGCGCGCGCCAGCACCTCCCAGAGCACGAGGATGAGCGCCGGGGTCGCGATCGCCAGGAAGCGGTCGCTGCCCAGCCACGCCGTCCGCGACCGACGCGCCGGGGCGGGGGGCGGGGACGGCGTGTCCTCGGTCCGCGGGCCGGTGTGCAGCGCGGTCACGACCCGCCCCGCAGGCTCGCCAGCTGCTCGCGCTCCTGGGCCTCGAGCACCTCGGACCGCAGCGAGCCCCAGATCTCATGGATGAGCTCGCCGTACTCGGGCTGCGCGCGCAGCTCGAGCACCTCCCGGGGCCGTTCGAACGGCACCTCGACGATCTTCTTGACCCGGCCCGGCCGGGAGGTCATGACCATGACCCGGTCCCCCATCGTCACCGCCTCGTCGACGCTGTGGGTGATGAAGACGACGGTCTTCTTCGTCTCGTCCCAGATTCGCAGGAGCTCGTCCTGCAGCAGGGTCTTGTTTTGCTCGTCGAGCGCGGAGAACGGCTCGTCCATCAGCAGGATGTCCGGGTCGTTGGAGAACGCCCTGGCGATCGAGACACGCTGGCGCATGCCGCCCGACAGCTCGTGCGGGTACGAGCGCGCGAACCGAGTGAGCCCGGTCTTGTCGAGGTAGTGCCCCACGGTCTCGCGGATCTCCGCCTTGGCCCTGCGCCGCATCGTGAGGCCGTAGGCGGCGTTGTCCCACACCGTCATCCACGGAAAGATCGAGTCGCCCTGGAAGATCATGGAGTGCGTTGGGCGGTCGGCTGCGGGCGCCGGGATGTCGATCACGCCGCCGCTGGGCGTTTCGAGGCCGGCCAGCATGCGCAGCAGCGTGGTCTTGCCGCAGCCGCTGGGCCCGACGATCACGAAGAACTCCCCGGTGCGGATCTGCAGGTCCAGCCGGTCCACCGCGGTGACGGCGGCGCCGCGCCGGGTGAACGTCTTGACCAGCTGCCGGACCTGGATCCGTTCTGAGGAGGCCGGACGTGAGGTGGGCGGCGCGTGGGCGGCGACCGTCTTGTTCGCCATGGTGGTTGTCTCCCTGCTCGATGGGCGTGGTGGTGGCATGCCTGTGGGTGCGTGTCGGGGGACGGGTCAGGGCCGCAGGCTGACCACGGCGTCGAGGGCGCGGACCTCCCCGGAATCGGTGACCACTAGGGGGTTCACGTCGAGCTCGCGCAGGCGGGCGCGGGCTCCCCAGGCGAAGTCGCCGATGTCCGAGACGACCCGCGCGACCTCGGCGACCACGTCCGGAGGGGAGTCTCCGAGGAGCGGTCCGCAGAGCTCCTCGATCTCGGCCGCCGTCGTTGGCAGCAACCGGAACTCGACGTCCGCGAGCTCCTCGACCCGCGACCCGCCGCGGCCGAGCGCCAGGACCGGGCCGAAGGTGTCGTCGTCGTAGACCCCGACCAGCAGCTCGCGCTCCGGCCGGACCATCTCCGAGACCAGCACCCCGTTGAGCGCAGCCTCCGGCGCGGCCGCTCCGACGGCGGTGAGGATCTCGCCGTGCGCGGCGGCGAGCGCCTCGGCGTCCGCAACGCCCAGGCGGACTCCGCCCACCGCCGCCTTGTGCGCGAGGTCGGTGGAGACGATCTTGACGGCCACCGGGTAACCGATCTCGGCCGCCGCGGCCAGCGCCTCGTCGAGCGTGCGGGCGTGGCGCTCCCGGGGCAGCGGCAGGCCGTGCTCGGCCAGCAGCGCCTTCGACGCGGCCTCGTCGAGCAGACCGCCGTCGGCTCCGGGATCGATGACGCCGGCGGGGTCGGGTGTGGCCTCGACGGGGCGGGACACGAGGTCGGCTCCGCGCAGCGCGCGCACGCAGGCGTCGACGTCGTCGAAGCACGGGACGCCGCCCGCAGCCCGCAGCCGGGCGACGAACTCGGCGTTGTCCGAGCCGCTGAACCAGGCGACGAACAGCGGGATCCCGGCCGCCTCGGCCGCGGCGAGCAGGTCCTCGGCGGTGCTCTCCGCGGACGCCCGGAAGCGCGACGCCAGCGGGACGACGAGGGCGTCGATCCCCGGGTCGCCCGCAATCACCTTGGCCACCAGCGCGAACACGTCCAGCCTGCGCTGGGTGGCGCCCGCGGTGTCCACGGGGTTGGAGATCGCTCCGAAGGGGAGCTGCAGGGCAGCCAAGCCCTCCTGGGTGGCGTGCGCGAGGACCGGGACCTCCAGGCCCGCGCGGACCAGGGCGTCCGCGGTGACCGCGCCCAGTCCGCCCGAAATGCTGACGACGCAGACCCGGCGCACGGGCCTGCCGACCTCGGTGCCGAGGAACGCCATCGGGGTCTCGACGAGCTCGTCGAGGCTGCCGACCTGGACCGCGCCCGCCTGCAGGAGCGCCCCGCGGTACAGCGCCGGGGTGCCCGCCAGCTTGGCCGTGTGGCTCAGCGCCGCCCGCGCCCCGACGTCGGTCTCCCCGACCTTGAACACGATGACGGGCTTCCCCGCGAGGCGAGCGGTCCGGCAGGCCTCGGCCAGCGCCCGCCCGTCGTGGGCGCCCTCGAGGTACAGCGAGATCACCTCGACGCGTGGTTCCGCCGCCAGTGCGGTGATCACGTCCGCGGCCGTGGTGACGCTCTCGTTGCCGGTGGAGACGATGTGCGAGATGCCGATGCCCCGGTCCGCCGCCCGCACAGCGAGACTGCCCGCGATCGCGCCGCTCTGGCTGACGATCGCCAGTCCGCCGGGCCGCAGGTCGGTGCTCTCCAGGGCGGCGAAGTTGCCCGCCCAGGCCCCGTTGAGGATGTTGACCGTGCCCAGGCTGTTGGGTCCGCTGACCGCCAGGCCGTGCTCGTCCGCGACCGCCCCCAGGGCGGCCTCGTTCGCGTCCCCCTCCGGCGTCCCCGCCTCGCCGAAGCCGGAGCTGAGCACGACGAACGCCCGGATGCCGCGCTCGGCGCACTCCCGGACCGCCGTGACCGCCGCGGCGGCGGGAAGGGCGACCACGGCGACGTCGTGGGGCTCCAGCTCGGCGATCGTGCGGGTGGCGCGGATCCCGTCGATCTCGTCGCCGCTCGGGTGCACCACGGAGATGCGTCCGGCGAACCCGCCGCGGCGCAGGTTCTGCAGGACGGCGTACCCGCCGACCTTGCTCTTGCCGGGCGCGGGGCGGCTGACCCCGACGAGGACGATCGACGTGGGGTCGAGCAGCGCCTTCAGGGCCGCCGGGTCAGTCCCCGCCATGACGCCTCCAGAAGGGGACGGCGATGCCCTCCGCGACCCGGACCCCGTAGACCTCAACCTCCAGACCGATGTGGACCTCGTCGACCGGGACGTCCGTGATGGACCCCATCAGCCGCACGCCCTCCTCGGTCTCGACGATGGCGACGACGTAGGGCAGCCGCTCCTTGAAGTACGGCACCCCCATTTGCCGGATCACGGTGAACGTGTGCACGGTCCCACGGCCGGAGGCGGGGGCGAAGTCGGGCCGGTCGTCCGGCGGGTACATCTCCGGCGGACGCGGATAGTGCTGCCACCTCCCGTCGGGGAAGCGCTGCAGCACGAACTCGCCCCGGTCGAGGGCTTCGAAGAAGGGCCGGGAGACCGCGTCCACCTCGGGGACGGGCAGGCCTGTGTCGATCGCGTCGACGACGTCCACGGCGGTGCTCATCGGACGGGCTCCTTTCCGAGCAGGGTGACCCCGATGCAGGACAGCCAGCCTCCGGAGCCTGCCGCGACGGCGACGCCGCAGTCCGGGACCTGGAGCCTCGCCTTGCCGCGGAGCTGTCGCACGGCCTCGGTGAGCAGGAAGATCCCCCGCAGGCCGGGATGGCACGACGACAGGCCGCCGCCGTCGGTGTTGACCGGCAGGCTGCCGCCGTGGCGGATGTTGCCGTCCTGCACGAAGCCTCCGGACTCGCCCGGCTTGCAGAAGCCGAGCCCCTCCAACAGCATCAGGACGGTGATGGTGAAGCTGTCGTAGAGCATTGCCATGTCCACGTCGGCCGGGGTGAGGCCGGCCTCGCGGAAGGCGTCCCGGCCCGCCTGCACGGCACCCGAGCTCGTGAAGTCCGGCATCTGGACCGGATTCCAGTGCGTCTGGGCGGTGCCGGTGCCCAGGATGTGCACCGGCTGGGCGGGCAGGTCCTTCGCCCGCTCGCGGGTCGTCATGACGACGGCGCCGCCGCCGTCGCTGACTACGCAGCAGTCGAGCTTGTGCAGCGGGTCGGCGATCATCCGGGAGGACAGCACGTCGTCGACGGTGATGGGGTCCCGGTACATCGCGTCGGGGTTCGAGCCCGCGTGGTGGCGCATGTCGACGGCGACCTGGGCCATCGCCGCTGGCGTGGTGCCGTAGACGTGCTGGTGGCGCTGGGCGATCAGCGCGTAGGAGCCGACGGTGGTGTTGCCGTAGGCGGCCTCGTACTGCCCCCAGGTGGCGGGCTCGCCCGCGGTGGCCGGGCCGGTGCCGAGGCTGCGCCCGGCCCGGCTGAGCAGGTCCGACCCGTAGGTGATCAGCACGGTGTCGGTGGAGCCCGCGCGGATCGCCGCGGCCGCGTGCTGCACGTGGTACTCGAAGGACGAGCCGCCGGTCCACGCACCGGACAGGTAGCGGTATTTGACGCCGAGGAACTCGGCCATGTCGGGCAGCCGCTCGTTCGCGCAGAAGTACCCGTCGACGTCGGCCATGGTCAGCCCGGCGTCCTCGAGGGCACGCCCGGCGGCCAGCGCGTGGTGCTGACGCTGGCTCAGGTGCGGGGCCCTGCCGAGCTCGGACTCGCCGATCCCGATGATCACCGGTTCACGATCGTGGTCAGGCATTCGCGCGCTCCACCTTCAACTCGGCCTTCTCCGTACCGCGCACCGGGACCGGCTCGGGCGCCTTCTCGAGCAGGGACCGCACGATCGGGCCGATCTCGTCGTCACCCAGGTCCCGCTCGGCCTGCTCCTCGACGTCGAAGCGCCAGCCGCCGACCACGGACACCCGGCCGCCGGTCACCGAGAACACCCGGCCGGTGACGTCCGCGGAGTCTTCGTCCGCCAGCCAAGCGACCACGCGGGACACGTGCACGGGGTCGAAGCGGTCGAAGTCGCTGCCCTCGCTCATCTGGGAGGCGAAAAGCTTCTCGGTCATCCGCGACCGCGCGATCGGGGCGACCGCGTTGACCGTCACGCCGTAGCGTTCGAGCTCCGCGGCGAGCGCCAGGGTCAGCCCGGCGATGCCCGCCTTGGCGGCCACGTAGTTGGCCTGCCCGATGTTGCCGAACAGACCGGCACCGCTGGTGGTGTTGATCAGCCGCCCGCTGCTGGCCCGTCCGGCCTTGGACAACGCGCGCCAGTGGTCGGCTGCGCGCCGCGACAGGCAGAACGTGCCCCGCAGGTGCACGGCGATCACCGCGTCCCAGTCCTCCGGGGTCATGTTCACGAACATCTTGTCGCGCAGGTTGCCCGCGTTGTTCACGACGGCGTCGAGCCGTCCGAAGGTGTCGACGGCGCTCGCGACCATGCGGCCCGCGGCGTCCCAGTCCGAGACGTCGCCGGTGTCGCCCAACGCCTGCCCGCCCGCCGCGCGGATCTCCGCGGCGACCTCCTCGGCCACCGAGTCGCCGTCGTCGGTCGTCCCGACGTCGTTCACCACGACCGCGAACCCGCGCCGGCCCAGCTCGAGGGCGTGGCTGCGCCCGATGCCGCGCCCGGCCCCGGTCACGATCGCGACCCGACGGGTGACTGCCTCTACCATGTCCTGCCTCTCCCTCACAGCGCCAGCGACTTCGCGATGATCAGCTTCATGACCTCGCTCGAGCCGCCGTAGATCCGTGTCACCCGCGCATCGGCGTAGAGCCGGGTGATCTCGTACTCGAGCATGTAGCCGTAGCCGCCGTGCAGCTGGACGCAGCGGTCGACGATGCGGCCCTGCGCCTCGGTGCAGAACAGCTTGACCTTGGCGGCGTCGGCGGCCTCGAGCCGCCCGGCCAGCAGCTCCTCCACGGCCCGGTCGAGCAGGACCTGGGCGGCCTCGAACTCGGTCTCGGACTCGGCCAGCATGAACTTCGTGTTCTGGAAGCGGGACAGGCTGCCGCCGAACACCTCGCGCTGCCGCACGTAGTCGATGGTCCGGTCGATGGCGGCCCGCGCCTGGACGACGGCGTTGACGGCGATCTGCAGCCGCTCGACGCCGAGGTTGGAGGTCAGGTACTCGAAGGCCCGGCCTTCCTCGCCCAGCCGGTTCGCCACGGGCACCCGAACGTCGTCGAAGAACAGCTCGGCGGTGTCGGTGGCCCGGACCCCGAGCTTCTCCAGCTTGCGGCCACGGGTGAAGCCCGGCGTGCCGTCCTCCACCACGATCAGTGTGAGCCCCGCCCGGCGGTTGTCCGGGTCCGTCGAGGTGCGGGCGGCGACGATGACCAGTCCGGCGTTGATGCCGCCGGTGATGAAGGTCTTGGCCCCGTTCAGCACGTAGTGGTCGCCGTCGCGGACGGCGGTCGTCCGGATCCCGGCCAGGTCCGAGCCCGTCCCCGGCTCCGACATGGCGATCGAGGTCATCGTCTCGCCGGACGCGATGCCGGGCAGCCACCGGGCCGCCTGCTCGGGGGTGCAGAGGCGCAGATAGTACGGCGTGGTCACGAAGAGGTGGACCGGGATCCCGCCGAGTGGGGCGCCCAGCTTGGCCGCCTCCTCCATCAGCACGTAGGGGAAGCGGAAGTCGTCGACCCCGCCGCCGCCGTACTCGGTCGGGACGGCGGTGCCGAGCAGACCCTGCTCGCCGGCCCTGCGGTACGCCTCCTTCGGGACCAGGCCCGCGGCCGTCCACTCGTCCGCGTGTGGGGCGAACTCCTTCTCGAGGAAGGAGCGGGCGAGGGCCCGGAAGTCCTCGTGGTCCTGCTCGAAGAGAGGTCTGTACATCGTGCGCCTCCTTGCCCGGTTCGTCTCCGGGCCTCCGCGTGGTGGTTCGGGGCCTCAGCTCTTGGTGTAGGGCCCCAGACCCTGTGCCGCCCGCTGGACGAACGACAGGTCGAGAGAGTCCTGCAGGCTCATGCCGGCGTCCGTCAGCCAGCCGCCCTGGCGGAAGAAGTCCAGGTCCTTCTGCAGGCTCTCCTCGTTGGGCGCTCCGGAGGGGTCGACCCCGTTGACGACAATGGCCTGCAGGGTCTCCTTCGGGGTCTGGGTCCGCTCAGCGAGGACGTCGATCACCTGGGGTGCCGTGGGCCCGCTGAGCTTGCCGTCGGGGCCGATGGCGTCGTTGAAGGCTCGGACGCCTCGCAGGTAGGCGCGCATGAACCGGTCCGCCACCTCAGGCTCCTCGGTCGCGAACCGCTCGCCGTAGAGCACGACGCTGGTCTGCTGTTCCGGGTACATGCGGTCGGACTCGGGGAGGCGCACCGCTGCGCCGCTGTTCACCGCGGCCGTCACGAACGGCTCGACCGTCACGCTCGCCGCCACACTCCCGTTCTCGAGGGCGGCCATGTGCTGCGAGCCCGTCAGGTAGGTCCGGTTGACGTCAGCGAGGCTGAGCCCCGCCCCGGACAGCCCGGCATTGAGGTAGGCCGACGTTGAGGAGCTCTCGGCGTAGTCGGCGACCAACCGGCCGCGCAGGTCGGCGAGCGAGGTGACCTGGCCGCTGTCGTACACGGGCTTGGCGACCAGCACGCCCATGTAGCTCGCGGTGTCCTGTATGCGGCCCTTGTCGGCGACGATCCGCACCTTCACCCCGCGCTCGATCGCGTTGTAGAGGGCCGCCGTGGCACCCGAGGCGCCCACCTGCAGGTCCCCCGTGCCGAGCGGCGCGATCATGTCGCTCGCCGAGGCGAAGTTCGACAGCTCGACCTTCACGTTCTCCTGAGCGAAGTAGCCCAGCTGGTCCGCGAGGTAGAAGGGCGCGTCGCTCACTGCGCCGCTGATCCCCACCCCGACCGTGGACTGCTCGTTCCCCGCGTCGCCCGACGAGCACGCGGCCACCAGGGACAGGGCGAGGATCCCGGCGGCGAACGCACCGATCCTGCCGAGCAGCCCCGGTCGCCCGGCTCCGTCGCGCCCGCGACGACTCCGGTCGATCGTCCTCATGACATCACTCCCCAGCACTCCGTCGTGTCGGAAGACGTGCCTCCGTACTCATGGGCGGACCGCCGGCTGGCGGCCCTCGTCCACCCATGTGCTTCGTGGCACGAAACAATCCTCACTCTCGCGCGTCCGGTATCGCGTGTCAAGGGCTCCGGTACCGACCACGCGGACGTCTGCGCGGCCTCATCCCGGCAGGGGGGCGACGTACGGACCGAGCTCCGCGCTCGCTTTCTCCGCGAACCCGAGATCGATGCAGTCGTCGAGGGCCACCGACGGGTTGGTCAGCCAGCCGCCCGCGGCGTAGAACCGGATGTCACGTTCGATCCCGTCCCGGTTCAGAGCGCCGCCCGGGTCGACGCCGTTCACGGTGATCCGCCGCAGTACGTCCTCCGACACGCCGGTCCGCTGCGCGAGGATCGGCACGACCTGGCCCGCGGCGGGCCCGGTGAGCCGCCCGTCCGGCCCGATGGCGTCGTTGTAGGTCCGTGCGGCGCGCAGGTAGGCCACCATGAAGCGCTGTGCGGCGTCGGAGTCCTCCTTGATGAACCGCTCGCCGTAGAGGAGCACACTCGTTTGCTGGTTCGGGTACATGTCGTCCGACTCGGGCAGCCGCACGGCGATGCCCTGGTCCACGGCCGCAGTCCCGAAAGGCTCGGGCGTGACGCTGGCTGCCACGCTGCCGTTCTGCAGCGCCGCGAGGTGCTGCGCCCCCGTGATGTAGGTGCGGTTCACGTCTCCGATCGCGAGACCCGCCTTCTCCAGGCCGGCGTTGAGGAAGGCCGAGGTCGTCGAACTCTCCTGGTAGTCCGCGACGGTCCGGCCGCGGAGGTCGGCCATCGACCGGACCTGGCCGGAGTCCCAGAGCCGCTTGTCGACCAGGATGGACTCGTAGCTCTTCCCGGGGATCACCCGGCCCTTGTCCGCGACCATGCGGACCCCGACCCCGCGGTCGATGGCGTTGTAGAAGGCGGCGGTCGCCCCGGAGGCGCCGACCTGCAGGTCACCGGTGCCGAGCGGCGCGATCATGTCGCTCGACGACGGGAAGTTGGTCAGCTCCACCGTGATGTTCTGGTCCTTGAAGTAGCCGAGGGCGTCGGCGAGGTAGAGCGGCGCGTCGCTCACCGCGCCGCTGATCCCGACCGAGACCGTGGTCGGCCCTCCGCCACTCCCGCCCGAGCCGCAGGCGGTGAGCCCGATCCCTAGGAAGACGGCCACCGCCACCCCCGACAGCCAACCCCCACTGCGGACCCGCGAGACCGTTCCCGTCCAGCGCCGTTGCCGTGACGACATGTCATCCCTCTCGTGTCAGGTGGTCGCGGTGGGTGCACCGCGATGGTGCGCGGCGATCGCCCGGGCGATCCCCATCCGCTGCATCTCCGAGCTTCCTTCGTAGATCTCCAGCACCCGCTGGTCCCGGTACAGACGTTCGACCGGGTGCGGCTTGGCGTAGCCCTCGGCCCCGAGTACCTGGACCGCGGCGTCGACCGCGCGGTGGGCGACCTCGGTGGCGTAGACCTTGGCCATCGAGGAGGCGGTTCGGTCCGGGCCCGACCCGCGGTTGGACCGTGCGGCCTCCCAGGTCATCATCCGGGCCGCGGAGATCTCCGTGGCCACGTCGGCGAGCCGGAAGCCGATGCCCTGGTGATCGATGAGCGCGCCGCCGAACGACTCGCGGCTCACCGCCCGACGGGCGGCCTCCCCGAACGCCGCCTCCGCCATTCCGCAGGCCATCGCGGCGGCCAGTACCCGGCCCGTGTTCAGCGCGCGCAGCCCGAGGGAGAGCCCCCTGCCGAGCTCACCCAGCCGTCGGTCGTCCGACACGGTGCAGTCGATGCGGAGGTTGCTCGTCGTGGTCCCCCGCAGACCCATCTTGTCCTGGTAGTCGTCCACGACGAGACCGTCGGAGTCGGCCTCCAGCAGGAAGGCGGTGAGCTTCGCGGTGACGTCGTCCCGGGCGAACACCGTGTAGAAGGACGCCGCGCCCCCGTTGCCGACCAGCCACTTCTCTCCGGTGACCCGCCAGCCTCCGCCGGACCGCACCGCCGTGGTCTTCACCGACGACGGATCGGAGCCGGTGTGCCGCTCGGTCAGCGCGAACCCGATCGCGCGACCCGCCACGACCTCGGTCAGGTAGCGGTCCCGTTGGGCATCCGTACCCGCGTGCAGGACGGGCAGGGCGCCGATCGCGTAGGAGCTCCAGACGGTGCACGTCGACGGGCAGACCCGCCCGATCGTCTCCGCCACGGCGACACCGGTGGTCAACGCCTCCGCTCGCCCGCCGTGGACCACCGGCAGCATGAGCCCGGTCAAGCCGGACTCGGTGAGCGCCTCGACGTGATCCCACGGGTAGTCGCCCGATGAGTCGACCTCCGCCGCCCGTGGGGCGAACCGGTCCCGGGTCAGGTCCTCGGCGACCTCCTGCCAGTGCCTCTCGGGCTCCGTCAACAGCGGTACCCAGGTCATCACGTCGTCCCAGCTCATTCGCGCTCCGTTCCGTCCCGCCGGTCGCCGAAGACCGGATCCCGCCGCTCGACCAGTGCCGCGACGCCCTCTCGGTAGTCCGCCGCGCGCATCATCCGCTCGGTCAGCTCCTTCCCCCGCCGCACCGAGGACGCCGGGTCACCGCCGAGCAGGTCGTCGCCGAGCTGGCTCTTGGCCGCGGCGACGGCCTGTGGCGACGCCGCCGCGAGCAGTTCGGCGTACTCGCGGACGCGCGTCTCGAACTCCTCCGGCGGGTACACGGCGTTGAAGAACCCGATGTCCCCCAGGAAGTCCGTGCTGACCACCCGCCCCGACAGCAGCAGGTCGGTGGCGTGCCCGCGAGCGACGAGCCGGGGCAGGATCCAGGACAGGCCGTACTCCACGGGCAGCCCCAGCCGCGACGTGGCCGCGGTGACCTTGGCACCGGTCATCGCGAACCGGATGTCGCTGTATGCGACCAGGGCGAGGGCGACCCCCGCGCACGCCCCGTTCACCGCCGCCACCACCGGGATCCGCAGGGCGCACTGCCAGGCGAGGTCCGCCGCCCACTCGGGACGCGGGTCCGGCGGGACCGGCAGTCCGTCCGCGGGGTGCCGACGGGCTGCCGCCCCGTTCCGCTCCCCCGCCTCATCGGCCTCGCCGACCAGGGCCCGACTGTCCGCGCCGACGCAGAACGAGCGTCCCGCCCCGGTCACGACGACCACGCGCACAGCGGGATCGGCGTCGAGCGCATGCAGCAGCGCGCGGTACTCCGCGTTCATCCGCGAGGTCCACGAGTTGCCCCGACCGGGCCGGTCGAGCACGACGGTGGCGACACCGCGCTTGCTGACGTCGAACCGGACGACCCGCAGCAGAGCCGCGAGCTCGCTCAGCTCCACGGAAGTGTCCACAGTATCCATGTCTCGTCTCCCGCATCGAGATACTCGCTTGAGAGGCAAGCCCGATTAAGTCGGGTACCGAACCATCCGGAGTCTCCTCACCTCGCCCCGAGGCTGTCAAGGGCACTCGACGGGCGATCTAGCTGCGGAAGGTCAACGCCTTCCCTGATCTCCAGGGTTGACGCTTGATTCGGTACCCGACACAATTTGTCCATGGCTGCCCGACTACCGACGCTGACGGACTTCGGCCGGATGCTGCGGCGCCCCCCGTCCGAGCTGGGCCTGCACGACATCGCGCAGGCGCTGCGGATCCCCGTACAGACCATCGGGGTGTGGCTGAGCGCCGGTTCGCGGCGGGCGATGCCGCCCGCCCAAGCCCGCGTGCTCAGCCAGCTGTCGGTGGGCGACTCGCTGGCGGTGTCCGCGCTCGCGCAGTCCCAGCAGCTGGCGAACTCCTCGATGACCGAGGTGGTCGCCCGCCTGGTCGCGGCGGGCCTGGTCACCAAGACCGCGTCCCCCGAGGACCGACGCGAGGTGCGGGTGAGCATCACCGCGGAGGGCAGACGCAGGCTGGCGGAGGTACTCGAGGAGCGCACCGCGCTGCTGGAGGAGCGCCTCGCCCACCTGTCCGACACTGAGCGCGAGGCGGTGGCCGCGGCGCTCCCGGCTCTGTGGCGGATCGCCGATCTCAGCCCCGACATCTGGCCCCGGATCCCGGTTCGCGAGCCACGCAAGCTGCGACGCGGCGGCGGGTAGCACCCCGTTCCCGCCGGAAGGAGTCACCGATGACGACGAGCACGAGACCGCAGCCGGCAGTGCCACCGCACGAGCGGCGCTCGAAGATCTGCACGCTCGCCGAGGCGGCATGCGCGGTCCCCGACGGCGCCACGCTTGGGCTCGGCGGGTGGACCTTCTACAACACCCCGATGGCGCTGGTCCGCGAGATCGTGCGCGCGGGGACCCGGGACTTGCGGCTGGTCGCCGCCCCGGGGGCGATCGGACCGGACCTGCTCATCGCGGGCGGCTGCCTGCGGGAGATCGCCACGCCGTTCCTCACCATGGAGCAGTTCGGCCTGGCGCCCGCGTTCGCGGCCGCGGCGGCGGCGGGCACGCTGCGGATCGCCGAGATCGACGGCCCGGCCCTCGCCGCGGCCCTGCGCTCTGGTGCCGACGATCTGCCCTACGGCCTGGTGCACGACCTGGGGACGGACCTGCCGACCGTCAACCCGGCCTGGTTCCGCCCCTACCCCGATCCCTTCGACACCGGCGCTCGCCTCCTCGCCGTGCCCGCCGTGATCCCGGACGTCGCCCTCGTACACGCCCAGCGCGCGGACGCGTACGGCAACCTGCAGTTCCTGGGCGCCACGTTCTTCGACCAGCTCGTCGTGCGCGCGGCACGCCGGGTCATCGCCACCGTGGACGAGCTGGTGGACACCGAGGAGATCCGGGCCGACCCGCGGCTCACTCGGGTGCCCGGGTACCTGGTCACCGACGTGGTGCCGATCGAGCGCGGTGCGGCTCCCTGCGGGAGCCACGGGCTCTACCCACCCGACCTCGACCATCTGGCCGAGTACACCCGGCTCGCCCGCACCGAGGTCGGCCGGGCCGAGTACCTGGACCGCTACGTGCACACCGATGCGGCGGTCTGAGGAGGCGTCATGACGATCACGACACCACCACCTTCCATGGACGAATTCCTCGCGGTGGTCCTGTCCCGTGCACTGCGGGACGACACGCTCGGTCTGCTCGGCACGCGGTCGGAGGTCGCCGCGGCGGCGTGCGCGCTCGCGCAGCGCCGGCACGCCCCGGGGCTGTCCGTCCTGTCCGGGCCGTCGGGGGTGGTGAACCCCCGCCCGGGGGTGCTCCGCCCGGTCGCCGACGACGGGTCGATCGCGGAGGCGGAGGCGCTCACCGACCTCACCGACAACATCGACCTGATCGACTGGAGCAGGCGGCGGATCGACTTCGCCGTGCTGGGCGGGATCCAGGTCGACCGGTTCGGCAACATCAACACGGTCGCGGTCGGCGACTGGGCCCGACCGCGGCTGCGCGGTCCGGGTGCGATCGGAGCGAGTGTGCTCGCGGGCCACGCCGCCACGACCTTCATCGTGCTGTCCGACCACGCGGTACGGAGCCTGCCCCCGGTCGTCGACTTCGTGTCCGCCATCGGGTTCGGCCGGACGGGCCGCGAGCGCGCCGAGCTCGGTCTCCCGGGAGGTGGGCCGTCCCTGCTGCTGACGCCGCTGGGCACCTTCGACTTCGAGGGTCCGGACCATTGTATGCGGATCCGGACGGTGCACCCGTGGTCGTCGGTCGAGGAGATCGCCGCCCGCACCGGTTTCCCCCTGGGCACACCCGATGGGGAACCACCGATGACCCCGGCGCCCCTCGCGGCGGAGCTCGCGGACCTGCGCGGTGCCGTCGACCGGACCGGGGTGCTCACCCGTGCCTGACGAACCACTGAGGAGAACACTCGTGAAACGGCCCCTCAACGGCACCTCCCTGGTCGGCGAAGTCGCTGTGGTGACCGGTGCCAGTCGCGGGATCGGAGCCGCGATCGCCCGCGCGCTGGCGGCGGAGGGCGCGGCGGTCGTCGCCGCGGCGCGCTCCACCAGCGAGCGCCCCGGCAAGCTGGCGGGAACGCTCGAGGAGACGGTCTCCGCGATCGCCGACGTCGGCGGACGGGCGATCGCCGTGCCCACGGACCTCACCGATCCCGCCGCCCGGGAGCACCTGGTTCGCGCCGCGGAGCAGGAGTTCGGCAAGGTCGACATCCTGGTGAACAACGCCGCCGTCGTCCACTTCGCACCGGGCAGCGCGTTCCCCGATCGGCAGGCCGAGCTCATGCTCGCGGTGAACGTGCACGCACCGTTGCACCTGTGCCGGATGGTGCTGCCCGGGATGCGCGACCGCGCCTCGGGGCGCATCTGCAACATCACCTCGGACGTCGCGGGCCATCCGCGAACCCCGCCGAGCCGCTTCGGACGAACCGGCACGGCCACGGTTTACGGGATGTGCAAGGCGGCCCTGGAACGGATGACCACCGGGCTGTCCGCCGAGGTGTGGGAGGACGGTGTGCGGGTCACCGCGCTCGGTCCGGCCAAGGTGGTCCCGACCCCGGGCACCGTCTTCCACGGCGTGACCCGGGAGGGCGATCCCCGCTCGGAACCGCCCACGGTGATGGCCGAGGCGGTTGCCCGGCTCTGTGGGCCCGAGGGCGCCGCGATCGGCGGGCGGGTTCTGCGGTCGCAGGACCTCCTGGACGAGCTGGCCGGGGCGGTGAGCAGCGATGTGTGAGCGCGTCCCCGTCGCCGACGTCGCCTGGCTGCGCGGGCTGCAGGTCGTCGAGGTCACGACCGGCGTCGCGGCGCCGCTGATCGGCCGGGTCCTCGGTGAGCTCGGCGCCGAAGTGGTGAAGGTGGAGTCCCGCGCCAAGATCGACGTGAACCGCGCACGGCTGCCCCGGCCGACCGATCCCGAGGGGTACCCGGCGAGCGAGGCGTTCCAGCTGCTGCACGAGGCCAACGCCGGGAAGCGCAGCGTCACGCTGAACCTCAAGACGGCGGATGGAGTGGCACTGCTCCGCACGCTGCTCGCGGACGCCGACGTGCTGATCGAGAACTTCGTGCCCGGTTGGTTGGAGCGGCTCGGGCTGTCGGTCGAGGGGCTGCTGGAGGAGTTCCCGCGACTGGTGATCGTGTCCGCTAGCGGGTACGGGCAGACCGGACCGTCGCGGACCCAGCGCGCGTACGCGCCCGTCATGACCTCGCTCGCCGGGGTCGAGGGCCTGATCGGGTACGCCGACGGGGAGGTGGTGGGGTGCTCGGCACTCGCTTTGGCCGACCTCAACTGCTCCTTCCACGGCGTCTTTCTCACCCTGGCCGCGCTGCACGGCCGACGCGCCACCGGACGGGGACGGCACGTGGACATTTCCCAGACCGAGGCGTGCGTGGCCATGATCGGCGAGGCGTTCGTGGGCAGGCAGCTCGGGCTCGACGAACCCGCGCCCCGCGGCAACACCGACCCAGACGGACGGCCGTGGTCGCTGCTCCCGGCGGCGGGTGAGGACCGGTGGGTCGCCGCCCGCACGGTCGCGGAGCCCGCCGTGAACGGCGGTCGTCCGGATCGGGCGGAGCTGGTGGCCCGGCTGCGCGAGCGCGGGATCGAGGCCGCGCCCGTCCTCACCCCGGCGGAGGTGGCCACCGACGAGGGATACGCCGCGCGGGCCTTCCTGCAGCGTGTGCCGCACCCGGAGCCGCTGATCAGCGAGGTGACCGTGACGAGCGTCCCCTGGCGGCTCGACGGCGCCGTTCCGCGCGTCAGGGCGGCGGCTCCCCGCCTCGGGGAGGCCGACGACGAGGTCTACGGGCGGCACCTCACGCCCGCCCGGCGGGCGGAGCTGGAGCGGGAGGGGGTGTTCCGGTGACGGAGATGCTGACCGGGCTGCTAGTCGTCGAGCTGGGGCGCACCCGCGCCGCGGCCTACGCGGCCAAGCTGATGGCGGACGCGGGCGCCGAGGTGCTCGCGGTGCACGACGACGGCCGGGACGCCGAGCTCACCCGGGCGGCCCGGCTCTACCTCGACGCCCCCAAGGAGGTGCTCGCGGGCGGTCCGCACACCGATCGCGGCGTGCTCGAGGAGCTGGTGCCGCATGCCGCAGTGCTGATCACCGACCTGCCCGAACCCGAGCTGGCGGCCCGCGGGCTGGACTGGGCGACGCTGCACACAGTGGCCCCGCGGTTGACCTACGTCTGGCTGTCGGCGTCCGGCGGCCCGGCGGGCCCGGACGAGGGCGAGCTGACCATCCAGGCGCTGAGCGGGCTCATGCACATGGTCGGCGACCCGGACCGGGAGCCGCTCGCGCTCCCGTATGGGATCGGCGCCGTCCAGCTCGGGCTGCACGGCGCCGGGGCCGCGGCGGCAGGGGCACTCGCGGCCGCCGCGGCCGGCGAGGGGCACCTCGTGGAGATCGCCGGGACCGAGGTGCTGGCCTCCTACGTGCGCATCTACGGCGGCGTCGCCGACTACTACGGCATCCCCCTGCGCCGGGCGGGGGCCCGGGCGCCGGGCTCGGGCGGCCGCTGGCCGTTCGGGCTCTTCCCCTGCAAGGACGGCCACGTCGCGATGATCTGCCGCAGCGAGCGCGAGTGGCAGAACCTGCTGGACATGATGGGCCGCCCGGAGTGGGCGACCCGGGAGCGCTACCGGAACCTCTACGGGATGGCGATCGAGTACCCCGACGAGGTCGACGCCCTGGTCGCGCCGTGGTTGCGGGCCCACACCCGAGACGAGCTGCTGGCGCTCGCACAGCGGCACGCGGTCCCGGTCGCGCCCGTGCGGTCGATCGCCGAGGTGCTCGACGACCCCCAGCTGAGCCGGCACCGGGACTTCTTCGACCGACTTGTCACCGAATCCGGCGTCGAGGTCCGGATGCCCGGCCGCCCGTGGCACTCGGGCGCCCGGGTCCTGCACGAACCGACGGTCTCGGACCCCGTCGACCCGACTCGCACGAAGGAGACCACCCCATGACCTCCGAGCACGACCGACCCCCGGTCCTCGTAGAGCGGGAGGGACCGATCGGCCGGCTGATCCTGGACCGGCCCGCCAAGTCGAACGCCCTCACCTTCGCCGACACCGCCTACCTCGTGGAGTGCCTGCACGAGCTGGAGGACGACGACGCCATCAAGGTCATCCTCCTCAAGGGGCGCGGGAAGTCCTTCTGCGTGGGCCACGACTTCGACGACATAGTGCGGGTCTACGGCCTGGACCAGCGGGACGAGCAGGGCCGACACGTCCGCATGAGCCAACGGCAGCGGCTGCGGATCGACCAGCGCCTCGCCGAGGAGTACATGGCCTTCCAGTACGCCGCAAAGCCGATCATCGCGCAGGTGCACGGCTCGGCGGTGGGTTTCGGGATATACCTCGCCGAGCTGGTCGACCTCGTCGTCTGCGCCGACGACGCGCGGTTCAGCCACGCCGAACAACGGCTCGGCTTCGCCGGCAACACCTGGCACCTGAACACCCTCCTGCTGCAGTACGGGCCGAAGAAGGTGCGCCAGCTGCTGCTATTCGGCTCCGACTTCGACGGCACCGCCGCCGTCGAGCTCGGGCTGGCGAACATCTCGGTCCCGCTCGAGAAGCTCGAGGAGACCGCGGAGAGCTGGGCCCGCGACGTCGCGAAGAACCCCCGCGACGCCCTCGTCACCGGGAAGGCCGTCCACCAGATGGCGCTGGACTCCCTCGGCGCGACCCAGCAGTTCAAGCGCGGGATCGTGGGCCACACCCTGGGCACGAACCTGTCCTTCGAGAAGGAGGACTTCAACTTCTTCCGCGAGCGCAGCCGGGCAGGCACGAAGAGCGCCTTCCGCGGGCGGGACGCTCGGTTCGCGCGGTCGGGGAGCATCGATGAATGAGGCCTTCGCGATCAGGGGCAAGCCGCCCGAGCGCGCGGCGTGGGGGCGCGAGGTCGTGACCGAGACGGTCGCGGGACGACCCTCGCCGGTCTACCGGGACCGGCGCCGGTCCGTGGCGGAGCTGCTCCTCGACGGGCGCCGGTGGCCGGAGCGCTTGCACCTGGTGCAGGACGACCGGCGGCTGACCTTCACCCAGCACGAGCACGCCGTCGCCCGCACCGCACGGTGGCTCGTCGATCGGGGCGTCCGGTGCGGTGACCGGCTCGTGCTGTCGTCGCGGAACCGGCTCGAGCTCGGGGTCGTCTACTGGGCGGGACACCTGCTCGGCGCCGTCGTGGTGCTGGCCAACGCGTGGTGGACGGCCGAGGAGACGGCGCGGATCCTCGTCGGCGTGGAGCCGCGGCTGGTCGTGGCGGACGAGACCGGCCGCGGGCGGGTGCCCGCCGGAACGCCGGTCGCCGCCGTCGAGGAGGTCGCCGACCTGCTGCTCGGGGCGCCCGTGGAGGGCCCGGGACTGCCGAAGGTGGCGGAGGACGATCCCGCCCTGGTGCTGTTCACGTCGGGCAGCACCGGCACCCCCAAGGGCACCGTGCTCTCCCAGCGCTCGGTGGTGAACAACCTGCAGAACCTGCTCGGCACGGCCCGCAGGCTGCCGAGCGAGCTGCCCGCTGACCACCCGGCCTCGGTCAGCCTGATGACCGTGCCGCTGTTCCACCTGGCCGGGATCCAGGTGCTGATGAGCCCTCTGCTCACCGGCGGCAGGCTCGTCTACCAGCCGGGCCGATTCGATCCCGAGCAGGTCCTGCGGCTTGTGGAGCGCGAGCGGGTGCAGACCTGGGGAGCCGTGCCCGCGATGGTGGTGCGGGTGATGGAGCACGAGGCGTTCGACGGGTTCGACACCTCCAGCCTGCGGTCCATCGGGCTGGGCGGGTCGGCGTCCCCGCCCGGCTTCCAGGACCGGATGCGGCGGGCGTTCCCGAACCTGCGCGGCGGCGGGGCGGGTTCGCTCTACGGCATGACCGAGACGGGCGGTCTGCTCGCGATGGGCGGCGCCCGCGAGCTGGCGGACCGCCCGGGGAGTGTCGGGCGGCTGCTGCCGGTGGCCCGCATCCGCATCGTGGACCCGGACGCCGACGGCAACGGCGAGATCCTCGCCCGCAGCCCCGGCCTGATGAGTGGCTTCCTCCCGCCGGCTCCGACCCCGGTCGACGACGAGGGCTGGCTGCACACCGGCGACCGGGGCCGCGTCGAGGACGGGCACCTCTACCTCACCGGCCGGTCGAAGGACGTCATCATCCGTGGCGGGGAGAACATCGCCTGCGCCCGGGTGGAGGAGGCGCTGACCGGGTTGCCGGACGTCGTGGAGGCGGCCGCGGTGGCGCTGCCGCACCCCGAGCTCGGAGAGCAGGTCGGGGCGGTCGTGGTGATCTCCGCCGCGACCACCCCCGCGAACCTGCGGGAGCAGGTGGGTGAGGTGCTGGCCCGGTTTCAGGTGCCGACCCGCTGGTGGCTGCGATCGGCGCTGCTACCCACCGGGCCGCAGGGCAAGGTGCTCAAGGCCGAGTTGCTGCGCGACTGGCTCGAGTCGGGCGCGCAGGACAGGGTCGACCTCGCGGGGGACGCCGGGTCCGCGGTGGGCGTGCGGTGACGGCTCCGGATGAAGCGGTCGGTGTCGCGCTGCCTCGGCCGCTGCTCGGCGGACGGAGCGTCGTCGTCACCGGCGCGGCTCGCGGAATCGGCCGGGCGATCGCCGTGGAGCTGGCTCGCCACGGCGGCCGAGTCGTGGTCGCCGACCTCGACCGGGCGGGCGGGGAGGACACCACCGCCGAGATCCGCGGGTTCGAGGGCGAAGCGGTGGCCGTGCCCACCGACGTGCGCGACCCTGCCGACGTGGTGGCGTTGGTCGACGGATGCCGTCGGCACTTCGGGTCGGTCGACGTGCTGGTCAACAACGCCGGCATCGTCCGCCCGGTCACCTTGCGCCGGATGGCCGACGACCACTGGGACACTGTGGTCGACGTCCATCTCAAGGGGGCCTGGCGGACCATGCGCGCGGCCTCGGCCGTCATGCGCGAGCAGGGCGGCGGCTCGATCGTCAACATCACATCGATCG
The DNA here is from genome assembly GCF_040648315.1 of Pseudonocardia sp. NPDC049154. Lineage (NCBI taxonomy): Bacteria > Bacillati > Actinomycetota > Actinomycetes > Pseudonocardiales > Pseudonocardiaceae > Pseudonocardia > Pseudonocardia sp. NPDC049154. Next base: position 99,763 of record NZ_JBEZDN010000009.1, on the reverse strand, counting down.
TGGCGCGCACGGGCGGGGTGGCGCAGGCCCACTACGCCGCGGCGAAGGCGGGGATCATCGGGCTCACCAAGTCCGCTGCGAAGGAGTGGGGGCGGTTCGGGATTCGGGTCAACGCCGTGGCCCCGGGGCTGATCCGCACCCCCGGCGCGAAGGAGATGGGCGCCCCGGGCTGGGCCGAGCGGATCGCCGCGACCCCGCTCGGCCGTGCGGGCGAGCCCGTGGAGGTCGCCCGCGCCGTGCTGTTCCTCTCCGGGGATCTGTCGAGCTTCGTCACCGGGACCGTGCTCGATGTGACCGGCGGTCGGGACATGTAGCGGTTCTCAGCGGGTGCACACCTCGGCGAGCGCGACGAGGGTGTGCTCGGCGAAGCGGGGTCCGACGAGCTGGACCCCGACCGGCAGCCCGCGATGGACCTCGGCCGGGAACACGAGGGCGGGCAGGTACAGCGAGCTGGCGAGCCCCGTCCAGGAAGTAAGCACCAGGCCGGGTCGGTCCACGCCGTCGGAGCAGTGGATCATCCGGTCCCGGAAGCGGCCCCGGCCGTCGTGTGGGAAAGCGAGGGTCGGCACGGCCGGGCACAGCAGCACGTCGACGCGGGTGAACCACTCCGCCCACGCCGCTCGCTGGCGAGCCCGTTCGCGTTGCGACGCGACGAGGTCCCGCACCGGCAGGGGCGCGGCGTCGGGATGGCTCAGCACGGTTTGGGCCCGCAGGGTGGTGCCGAAGCCGGCGAAGATCTCGTCGAGCGGGACCGGGGGGGCCGGGCGGGAGACGATCGCGCCTGCGTCGGCGAGCCGGTCCGTGACCCGCCCGACCGCCGCGACGACGGCGGGGTCGGTCGTGGTGACCGGGTGCTCGTCGAGAACGGCCACGCGCAAGCCGCGCGGGATGTCCGGGCGCGCCCGGGGCAGGGCGACCGACCACGCCGCCTCGTCCCCGCCCGACGGGGCCGCGAGCACGTCGAGCACCACGCCGAGGTCGGCGGCGCTGTGTCCGATCGGCCCGAAGACGTTCATCTCGGGGCCCGGGTCGGCGGCGCCCGCCGGCGTGTCGAGGTAGCCGCCCGCCGGCACGAGACCGTAGGTCGGCTTGAGCCCGAACACCCCGCAGAACGCGGGCGGGATGCGGACCGACCCGCCGATGTCGGTGCCCAGGTCGAACGCGGACAGCCCGGTCGCGATGGCCGCGGCCGAGCCGCCGGAGGACCCGCCCGGCGTGCGGGCGGGGTCCCACGGGTTGCGCGTGACGCCGAAGACCGGGTTGCGGGTCTCCAGGTCGGACGACCACGGCGAGCAGTTGGTCTTCCCGACGAGGACAGCGCCGGCCGCGCGCAGCAGCCGCACAGCGGGCGCCTCCTCGGCCGGGACGTGGGTGCCCAGCTCCGGGGCGCCCGCGGTGCTGCGGATCCCGGCCGTGGCAATCGCGTCCTTGACGGTGAACGGCACACCGTGCAGCGGACCGACGGGGCCGTCCGCCATGAGGTCCTCGTCCCGCCGGGCGGCCTCGCCCAGCGCTCGTTCGGCGGCGACTGTGACCACGGCGTTCTCCGAAGCCGCCGCGATCCGGTCGAGCGCCAGCCGGACGAGCTCCCGGCTGGAGACCTCGCCCGCGGCGACCGCCCGGACGGCCTCGACGAGCCCCGGGCCGGGCCGGGCACCCGGCCGACCCGCCGCCGTTGCGACCCCGGGGAACGGTTCGCCGACGCCGGGCGTCACTCCTCCCCCGCGGGGACGGTCGTCGCCGGCCGCTCCTCCACCGCCGCGGCCTGACGTCCCGTGGTGCGGATCGCGAAGAGCCCCGCCACCGCGAGCAGGGTGATCACCGCCAGGACGATGAAGAAGTCGTCCTTGCTGCCCAGGACGCCCAGGAGCGCGCCGCCGATGGCCGGGCCGAGCACCGCGCCCCACCGGCCGACCCCGATCATCAGCCCCTGGCCGGTGCTGCGTGCCTCGACGGGGTAGGTCTGCGCGCACACGTTGTAGAGGACGTAGAGGCCGCCGTGGACGAACATGCCGGTCAGGGCCACCGCGACGGCGGTGAGCGCACCGGTGCCGGCGATGCCGGTGACGAACACGGTGAGCGCACCGAGCACGCCCCAGAGGATCAGCAGGTTGCGAGTGCCCAGCCAGCGGTCGGCGAGGTAGGCCCCGAGCAACCCGCCGATCAGGGACAACGCCTGCAGCGTGGCGCTCAGCGCGAACCCAGCGCTCATCGTGAACCCGCGCTCGATGAGCAGGGTCGGGGCCCAGCCGGTGATCCCGTAGGCGACGAAGAGCAGCAAGAACGCCGAATACCACAGGGCCAGGGTCCGGCCGAGGAACTCGGGGCGCAGCGGCAGCCGCCAGTCCCGGCGCGCGTGACCCGGACCGGCATTTGCGGAGTCCACGGGAGCCGGCACCGCAGCGGCGACAGCGGCGGCGCGCACATCCGCGGGGGCAACCCGGTCCAACACCGCCCTCGCCTCCCCCGCGCGACCGCGCGAGGCCAGCCACTCGGGCGACTCCGGCAGCACGAACGGGTAGACCGCCGCCAGCACGATCGTGACCCCGCCGATGTAGAACAGCGAGTGCCAGCCCAGCTCGGGCACCGCGTAGACGCCGAACAGCCCCGCCACGATCCCGCCGACGGAGAACCCGGCCGCGCCCAGGATCGCGAGCCGGTTGCGCACCTTGACCGGCAGGAACTCGTTCAGGTAAGCGATCGCGATCGGAAGGATCACCCCCAGCCCGAAGCCGGTCAGCACGCGGAAGGACATGAAGGACACCGGCCCGGTGGCCAGCGCAGCCGTCGCCACACTGAACACTCCCGAGATGAGCATGCCCGCCAGCAGCGCGGGCCTTCTGCCGGTGCGGTCGGCGATGGGGCCGTGCAGAAGCGCCCCCACGGCGATGCCGACCAGTCCGGCCGAAACGAGCAGCCCGCTCTGTGCCGCCGAGAGCCCCCAGTCCTTCTCCAAGAAGGGGATGGCGTAGGCGGGGACCAGGGCGTCGATGCCGTCGAAGACGACGGCCAGCATGACCAGGGCGAGCACCTTCCAATGGAAGGGTCGCAGCGGGACGTGGTCGATCTCGCGCCGGATCGTGACGATGTCGTCCATGACATCTCCTCGGGGTAGTGGTCAGTCCGTGGTGTAGTGCCGCTGCCTCGAGGCGAAGGCCTCGCGTGTCCCGGTGCGCGCGCGTTCCTTCAGGAAGTTGAACTCGTCGTCCTCGAAGCGCAGGTTGGTGCCGAGCGTGTGACCGACGTACCCACGGGCGAACTGGTCGCTGCCGCCGAGGGAGTCCATCGCCATCTGCCACATGGCCCGCCCCGTGACCAGCGCGTCGCGGGGGTGCTGCGCGATGCGGTGCGCCCAGTCCTCCACGGTGCGTTCCAGGTCGGCGCGCGGGACGGAACGGTTGACCAGGCCCATCTCCCGCGCGGCGGGTCCGTCGAAGTCGTCCCCCAGCAGCAGGAGCTCCCGGGCACGCTTGGGCCCGTACTGGAGGATCTGCGAGTTGAGGTGCCAGGTGTTGCCCGCCAGGCCGAGCCGCTGCTCCGCGTGGCTGAACCGGGTGTCGTCCGCGGCGACCGCGAGGTCGACCAGCTCGACCAGGTAAAGCCCCGCCCCTGTGCACACGCCGTGGACCTGGGCGATCACCGGCTTGAGCGCGTACTGGAAGGCCTTGTAGTTCTCCCCCAGCCTGCGGTCCCGGGCGAGCCGCTTGCGCTGGCTCGGGCGGCGGGGCTTGCGGCCGTCCGGGCCGGGCTCGAGGCCGTAGGACAGGGCGGCGTCGTTGTAGTCGTGGCCGGAGCAGAAGGACTTCCCGTTCCCCTTGAGCACGATGACCTTGATCTCGTCGTCGTCCTCGAGGCCGTGCAGTGCCTCGACGAGGACGTCGAGATCGTCGAACCGCAGCGCGTTGTGCTTGTCCGGCCGGTTCATGACCAGCCGCCCCACCGCGCCGTCGCGTTCGACGAGGATCGGGTCGGAGTCGACCATCAGGCTTCTCCCTCGATGTCGGGTTCGGGGTCGGCGGGCCATTGCGCGCGCACCGCTCGGCGCAGCACCTTCCCCGAGGCGTTGGTGGGCAGCGGTCCTTCGGCGAACCACCAGCGACTCGGCACCTCGTGGCGGGCCAGAGTGCGGGCGGCGTGCGCGGCGAGCTCCCGCTCGTTGGCCGACGCGCCGGGGCGCAGCACCACGGCCGCACCCACGACCTCACCCAGGTCCGGGTCCGGCAGGGGGACCACGGCGACCTCGGCGACGTCCGGGTGGGACGCGACGCCTTCCTCGACGTGTACCGCCGCGATGTTCTCGCCGCCCCGGATGATGATGTCCTTGCTGCGGCCGGTCACGTAGAGCCAGCCGTCGTCATCCAGCCGGCCGAGGTCGCCGGTGGCGATCCAGCCGTCCGGGTCGGTCAGCGGCGTCGGGTCGCCGAGGTAGCCGTCCGTCATGGCCGGAGTCCGCGCGTGGATCTCGCCGGTGCCGTCCGCTCCCGCGCCGTCGATGCGCAGCTCGACCACGGGCAGCGCCCGGCCGACGGCGCCCGGTCGGGCCGTGAGCTCGCGACCGGACCCAGCGGCCAGGATCCCGCCCGCCTCGGTGAGCCCGTAGAGGCTGCCGACCCGCGACCGCACCCCGGAGAACCGGCTCCCTACCCGCTCGCGCAGCTGCGGCGAGATCGCGGCTCCGCCCATCGGCACGGACGACACGCTGCTCGTGTCGTAGTCGTCGAAGCCTGGGTGGTCGAGCACGCGGGAGACCATGGTGGGGATCGCGCCCCACACCCGGACCCGCTCGGCCTGGATCAGCTCGAGCACCTCGACGGGGTCGAACCGGCCGCGGAGCAGCGCGATCCGCCCGCCCGAGAGCATCGTGGTGATGCTGACCTGGATCCCGGCGAGGTGGAACAGCGGCGCGGTGAGCAGCCCGACGGTGCCCGGGTGGTCGGCGGGCAGCTCGTCGGGCTGTCTGCCGGTCAGCGAGAGGACGTTCTGGATGTTCGCGACGACCGAGCGGTGCGACATCCGCACCCCCTTGGGCAGCCCCGTGGTCCCGGAGCTGAACATCACCAGCGCCGGCCCGTCCTCGGCGGGCCGGGCGAGGATGAGCTCGGGCCGGTCCTCCCGGTCGACCACCGCGCGGATCTCGTCGAACCGCACGGCGGGCACCGAGGGCACGTCCCGGTCGGTCACGGCCAGTGTCGGCGCGAGCAACTCGGTGATCGCGGCGACCTCGGTGTCGCTCCACCACGCGTTGCCCAGTGCCGCGACCGCGCCGATCGACTGCAGCGCCCAGAAGGTGACGAGCCACTCGATGCTGTTGAACCCCAATAGCAGGACGGTGTCCCCGGACCGAACCCCGCGGTCCCGCAGCGCGGCGGCGACCCGGCCGACCGCATGCTCGTGGTCGGGTCCGGTGAACCGGCGGTCGCCCTGCACGAACAGCACGCGGTCGGCCCAGCGGCGCCGTTCCAGCAACAGCTCACCCACCGAGCGAGGGCGCCGGCGGTAGACGAGGCAGGAGTGGCCGTGCACCGTGGCGCGCTCGACCTCGCGCCCCCAGCGCCGTTCCGCCACGCCCGTGGTCTCCGCGGCCGTCATGCCCGCCCCCGGGAGAAGTCCGGCTCGCGCCGCTCGAGGAACGCCGCGACGCCCTCTTCGTAGTCCGGCTCGCGCATCATTGTGCCGATCAGCCGTTTGCTCTCCTCCACCGCGGCCCGCGCGTCGGTGCTCAACGCGTCCGCCCAGAGCTGCCGCTTGGCGGTGGTGACCGAGGCGGGCGAGACCGCGGCGAGGCGACGGGCGTAGGCGCGCACCGCGTCGTCGAACTCCTCCGCCGGGTACACCCCGTTGAGGAAGCCCATCCGGTCGAGCTCCTCGGCCCGCACCACGCGGCCGGTGAACAGGACGTCCGCGCTGTGGGTCATGCCGATCAGCCGCGGCAGGATCCAGGACAAGCCGTACTCGGCGGGCAACCCCAGCTTGGGCGCCGCGGTGGTGAACTTGGCCCCGGCCACCGCGAAGCGCAGGTCGCAGAAAGCGGCGAGGGCGACGGCGATGCCGGCGCAGGCCCCGTTCACCGCGGCGATCATGGGTGTCCGCAGGCCCAGCTGCCAGGCGAGGTCCGAGTCGAACTCCGGGCGGACCCCGTATCCGGGGTTGGCGGGCTCGGCGGAGAGCCCGGAATCATAGTGCTCCTTGCCGACGTAGCCGCTCAGCGCCTTCGGGTCGGCGCCGATGCAGAACGTGGTCCCGGTGCCGGTCAGGACGATCACGCGGACGGCGGGATCGTCGTCGAGCTGCGCGCAGATCCAGCGGAACTCGTCGTGCATCCGCCCGGTCCAGGAGTTGCGGCGCTCGGGGCGGTGCAGCCACACCGTAGCCACGCCCGCCTCGTCGACCTCGTAGCGGGTCACCTTCAGGTCCATGTCACCGCTCCCCGCGACGACGCCGTCCGCCTGCCCAGCGCCGCTGCCGCGTCGTCCACCATCCGCTCGATCAACTCCCCGACCGAGGCCGTCTCCGTGATGCCGCTCGCGACCTGCCCCATCAGGACCAGGCCGCGCTCGACGTCCCCCTCGATCTGCGCCAGCCGCATCGCCGCGATCTTCTCCGCAGCGTGCGCACGCCCCTCGGCCTGCGCGGCGGCGATCTCCTCCGCGCCGGTGTTGCGCAGGACGCGGCACGGGCCGAACACCCCGTCGATCACCATGTCCTGGCTCTCCTCTGCGGCGAGCACCGCCTCCCGGTAGCCCGCGCTCCACTCCGTGTTCTCCCGGGTGGCCGCGAACCGGGTGCCCAGTGCCACCGCGTCCGCACCCAGGCAGAGGGCGGCGGCGAGGCCGCGGCCGTCCCGCACACCGCCGGTCAGGACGACCGGGACGTCGACGGCGTCGGCGACGTTGGGCACGAGGACGAACGTGTGCATGCGGCTGGTCGGCGCATGGCCGCCCATCTCGAAGCCGGCGGCGATGACGGCGTCCACGCCGGCCGCAGCGGCCTTGCGGGCGTGACGCGTCGAGCCGACCTTGTGCTGGTGCAGCAGCCCCTCGTCGTGCAGCCGCGAGGTCAGGCCCTCGGGGAACCCTGCCGACGTGGTCAACACACGCAGCTGCCGCTCCAGCCCCCCGTCCGCCCGCCGCGCCTCGAGCACGGTGTCCAGGTAGCGCAGGGCCGAGGGCGCCACGCCCCCGCGCCGCTGCCCGACCGGAATGTTGACCGCGAAGGGTCGCGAGGTCAGGGAGGCGCACTCCTCGACGCTGCGCCGCAGGTCGACCGCTGCTACGTCCAGGTCCCCGACGGCGCCGGGGACGCTAACAGTGCCCAGGCCGCCCGCCTCCGACACCGCCGCGGCGAGCCGCGCGGTCCGGAACGGGCCCATGCCCTCCTGGACGACGGGATGCCGGATACCCAGCAGCCGGGTGTACCGGTTCGCGAGCGGGCCGGTCACGGCCCACATCGCGGTGTCGAGATGTAATGCTTCGTTGCACGAACCACATGTGGACTGTCGCCGATCCGTCCGACCGTGTCAAGGAGCCCGAGACCGCCCGGAGTGCTTCGGACCCCGATACGCTTGAGCCCATGAGCGCGGACGCTGCCCCCGACCTCGATCGCGACCTGATCCGCCTCGTCGCCGAACGGAACCCCGCTACCCTGACGACCGAGCAGGTCGCTGCGGCCAGTCGCATCCCGCTCACCATGATCGGGAGCAGACTCCGTGAGACGACCGGGCCGATGGCGTTGACCGCCCCCCAGAGCCTGGTGCTCAGTCAACTCACTGCGGTCGAGGCGTTGCCGATCACAGACCTGGCGAACGCCGACGGCCGGGCGGTGTCGACGATGACCGAGATCGTCGGCCGGCTCGTCAAGGCGGGGCTGGTCCGCAAGCACAACGGCACCGAGGACCGCAGGCAGGTTCTGGTGAGCATTACCGACGAGGGCAGGCGGGCCCTGCGAGAGAGCCGGGCGCTGCGCAACGAGTGGCTCACCCGGCGGATCGCGGAACTGGGAGACCACGAACGGATTGCCCTCGCCGCCGCACTCCCCGCGCTGTGGCAGATCGCCGGTGCAGACCCCGAGATTTGGCCGCGCGTGCCGCCGCGCTCGGACCGGGTCCGCCGCACACGGCGCAGCACGCAGCCCGACTGAGTCTCTTGACATTGCCGTCACCGGCCTCGCACTATCGGAAAATGCTTGGGGCAACGAAACATTTATCCGGGGACAGCACCGTGGCCGTCGCCGACCTCGACTGGCTCGCGGGGCTACGGGTGGTCGAGGTGACGACCGGGGTGGCGGCTCCGTTGACCGGGCGGATACTGGCCGAGCTAGGCGCTGACGTGATCAAGATCGAGTCCCGGGCCAAACTCGACGTCAACCGGGTCCGGGTGCCCAACAGCGCGAAGGCCGGGATCGCCGACGAGGAGACCCTGCGGCTCGAGGGGTTCGGCCTGCTGCACGAGGCCAGCGCGAGCAAGCGCAGCATCCGGCTCGATCTCAAGTCTTCCCGCGGCAAGGACCTCTTTCTTCGGCTCCTGGACACCGCGGACGCCTTCGTGCAGAACTTCGCGCCTGGCTGGCTCGAGCGACTCGGCCTGTCCGTCGACGGCCTGCTGGAGCGCAACCCGCGCCTGATCGTGGTGTCCGCTACAGGCTACGGCCAGGACGGGCCGCTGAGCAGTCAGCGCGCGTACGCGCCGATCATGAGCTCGCTGGCCGGCATCGAGGGTCTCATCGGCTACGAGGACGGGGACGTCGTCGGCGCCTCCGCGACCGCGCTCGCCGACCTGAACTGCTCCTTCTACGGGGCCTACCTGGCACTCGCCGCGCTCAACGGGCGGACCGAGACCGGCGGCGGGCGCCACATCGACCTGTCCCAGACCGAGGCCTGCGCCGCCCTCGTCGGCGAGGCCATGATCGAGTACGCCCGCACCGGCAAGGCGCCCGGTCCGGTCGGGAACGCGACGCCCGCGGGCAGCCGCGAGGTCGTGCCGTGCGCCGACGGCGGCTGGGTGGTGCTCGAGGACCTGCCCGCCCACGGCGACGCCCACCGGGACCTGCTCGGCCAGGCGTCCGGACGCGCGGAGCTGGTCGCCGCCCTGCGGGCTCGCGGGATCCGGGCCACCGCGGTGCTCAGCCCCGACGAGGTCGTGGCCGACGCGGGCTTCCGCGACCGCGGACTGTTCCAGCAGGTCGAGCACCCGGTGCTGGGCCCGCTCACCACCTCCAGCATCCCGTGGCACCTGGACGGGGCGGTCCCCCGCGTCCGCGCCTCGTCCCCGCTGTTCGGCCACGACACCGCCGCCGTGATGGCCGAGCTCGGCCTCACGCCGGAGGAGATCGCGGAGCTCGAGACCGAGAAGGTGCTCTACTGATGTACGACTCCATGTCCGGCGTGACCGTCGTCGAAGTCGCCGGCACCCGGGCCGCGCGGTTCGCGGGCAAGCTCCTGGCTGACGTCGGGGCCACCGTGGTGCGGGTGTCCGACGCCGAGGCCGATACCTACTTCGACCGGCGCAAGACGTCCACGCGGGCCACCGCGGCCGAGCTGCTCGCCGGCGCCGAGGTGCTCGTCACCGACCTGACCGACGCCGAGCTGGCCGAGATCGGCCTCGACCCAGCCAAGCTGCGGGAGCGGTACCCCCGCCTCGTCGTGACGCTGCTGTCGGCCCTCGGCCGCACAGGACCGCGCGCCGGGCTCGCCGCGGGCGAGGCCGCGATGCAGGCGGCGTCCGGGTTCCTGCACCTCACCGGCTACCCGGACCGCGAGCCGCTGCTGGTCCCCTATGGCCTCGGCGAGCTGCAGCTGGGGATCAGCGGCGCGGGCGCGACCGCCGCCGCGGTGTGGCGGGCCCGCACCTCGGGGACCGGGGCGCTCGTCGAGATCAGCGGCGCCGAGGTCCTCGCCTCCTACGTCCGGATCTATGGAGCGGTCGGGACCTACTACGACATCGAGCTCGTGCGGGACGGCAGGCGCGCGCCCGGGTCCGGGGGGCGCTGGCCCTTCGGCTTGTTCCCCTGCAAGGACGGGTACGTCGCGCTGATCGCCCGGACCGCGCCGGAGTGGGACCGCTTCCTCGAGATGATGGGGAACCCGGCTTGGTCGAAGGACCCTCGCTACACAGACGCGCGGGCGATGGCGATCGACTACCCGGACGAGGTGGACGCACTGGTGGCGCCATGGCTGAGCGCGCATACGCGGGACGAGCTGCTCGACCTCGCCCAGCGGTACAAGGTGCCGATGGCCCCGGTCCGCCGAATCGACGAGCTGACTGCCGACGTGCAGATGCGACATCGCGGGTTCTTCGAAACCGCTAAGGTCGACGGCGTCGACGCTGTGGTCCCCGGTCGGCCTTGGGTGGAGACCCTCGCTTCGCGATAGATGGCGCTGCCACAGGGAGACCGGGCGAAGGACCTTCGCGACACCGACGCGCGCGATGGCGATGGATTATCCACACGAGTCGACGCCCTCATCGAGCCCTCGCACTGCGCGCACGCGGGACGAACTTCTCTACGTCGCCCAGGAGTACCGGATGCCGATACGCAGCTCAGCCCTGCGCCCGGAGCCCCGCCCGGATGTCCAGCTCCTCGGGGGCCCAGGGTCGGCGAAGTGTCGCGCGACGTCGTGCGGGGTGACGTCGGCGAGGGCGGCGGGCGACCACTGCGGTCGGTCCTCCTTGTCGAACAGCACGACGCGCATGCCCTCGACCGGGTCGGTGCCGTTCAGAAAGCGCATGCCAACTCGGTAGTCCTGCTTCAACACGTCCGGCAGCGGACGGTCGGCCGCCTCGGCCAACGCACGCTGCGTCTCCAGACGGCGCGCTCGCGTCCATCCCCTCGGCGGCTGCCTCGCTGAAGGCATCACCGGATGAGTCCCGGGGCCTCCGACCCCTTCCGATCCGGGTACCTCGGGTCGTTCCTCGCGCAGCCCGCCCGACGCACCTCTCGATGAGGAGATCATGCCTGACCCCCACCTGCCCGTCACCGACCGATACCGCGGAAAGGTCGCGGTCGTGACCGGCGGCGCGTCCGGAATCGGAGCCGCCATCGTCCGCAGGCTGCACGCCGAGGGGGCGCTCGTCGTCGCGGGTGATCTCAACGCCGACCTCCTGGCCCGGCTCGCGGACGAGCTCGACGAACGGCTGGTGGCGTTCCCGATGGACGTCACCGACGAGGCGGCCGTCGTGGGCCTGGTCGACCGAGCGGTCACCACGGGGGTCGTCTGGACGTCGCGTTCAACGCCGCCGGGCTGGGCGGCGGGAGCGCGATCGTCGAGCAGGAGCTCGACACCTGGAACCGCGTGATCGGATCTGCCTGACCGGCGTGATGCTCGGGATGAAGCACGAGGGCCGCGCGATGCAGGCCGCGGGTGGTGGCGCGATCGTCAACCTCGCGTCGCTGAATTCGGCCATCCCGATGCGCGGCGGGTCCGCCCACTGCGCCGCCAAGGCCGGCGTCGCCATGCTCTCCGCGTGTGGCGCCCTAGATGTTCTGCCCGGACAGGTTGGGGACGCGGCTGGCGGGTGGATGGCCGCCGATTCCGGTGTGTCCGCGGTGGTGATTGTAGAAGTGCAGCCAGCCGGGTAGGGCGGCTCGACGCTCGGACTCGGTCCGATAGGGGCGGGCGTAGGCCCATTCGTCGAGCAGGGTGCGGTGGAAGCGTTCGACCTTGCCGTTGGTCTGGGGCCGATAGGCGCGGGTGCGTTTGTGGCTGATGCCGGCCGCGGCGAGTTGCTCACGCCAGAGCCGGGAGCGGTAGCAAGCCCCGTTGTCGGTCAATACCCGCGCGACCGGCACGCCGGCGGCGGCGAAGAACGCCCGGGCGCGGGTCCAGAACGCCACCGCGGTCTCACGGCGCTCGTCGGTGTGGATCTCGGTGTAGGCCAGCCGGGAGTGGTCATCGAGCGCGCTGTGCAGGTAGGCGTAGCCCACCCCGCGGGCCGGTTGCGCTTGCCGTCGGCGCGGCCCAGGATGCGGTGGCCACCGCAGTCGGGGATGTTGCCCAGCTTCTTGACATCGACGTGGACCAGGTCGCCGGGGTGGGGGTGCTCGTAGCGGCGCACGACCGGGCGGCGGATCAGCTGCCCGGTGGCGCGGTCGAGCTCGGCCAGCCGGGGCAGCCCGAAGCGGCGCAGGACCCGGTGCACGGTCGAGGCCGCGATGCGAAGCAGCGCGGCGATGCGGGCCGGGCCCCAGCGGCGCACGACGCGCACCTTGATGATCCGCCGCTCCAGGCGGGTCGGGGTGCGCCGCGGGCTGTGGTGCGGGCGGCTGGAGCGGTCGACTATGCCGGCCTCGCCGTAGAGCCGGTAGCGATCGGCCCAGCGCTTGGCTGTGGTAACCGCGACCTGGAACCGCTCAGCGGCCCGGCGCAGCGGCCAGCCGCCGTCGACGACACACCTGGCCAGCCGTAGACCTCCGGTCTCGGACAGTGGGGCATTACGGTGGGGCATGAGGGCCTTCCAGGTCGTCGGTGCAGATGTCGTAATCCACACCGGACCTGGAGGCCCTCACCCATTTCAAGATCATCCCAGCCGTGTCGCCGTACTCAACCTCAGTGAGCAGTACACCTAGAGCTCGGGGAGCAGGGCGTCCGGGTCAACACGGTGTCCCTCGGACCTACCGACACCCCGCTCGCCGCGGCGCTGATGACGGTTCCCGGCGCACGGTCGACCTTCCTGGACCGCATCCCGATGCGGACCGTGGTGACACCCGAGGACATCGCGGCCGCGCCGCTCTACCTCGGATCGGACGACGCCGCGTATGTGTCCGGCGCCAACCTGTTCGTCGACGGAGCCTGGTCGATCAGCGGCTACCCCGACATGCGCCCGATTCGCGCCGCGCTGGCGGGCCCCGCGACCCCTTAGGGGACGAGGCCCTGGTCGGGCGAGCAGGACCGCCTGCTCCCGGCGCCGCGCGCCCAGCTTGCGCAGGACGGCGGCTAAGTATCCCTTCACCGTCTCCTCGGCCACGCCGAGGGCGGCGGCGATCTCCCGGTTGCGCCATCCGACCGCCACCAGCGACAGGACGTCGAGCTCGCGCGGGGTCAGGACCGTGGCGGGCGCACGCCGTGGCCCCTGGGCTGCCAGGAGCACTTGCCGCCAGGGCCTGCAGCCGCGCCCGATGCGCGGGGCGCGAGGTGTGCGCGGCCGCGAGCCGCAGGTCCGCGAAGAGCTCGCGGAGCTCCTCGCGCCGGGCCGGATCGCCGAACGCGACCGGCGGCATCGCCGGCGCGGCGCTCACGGAAGCTGTCCGACGGCACGCGCAGCGCTCACCGCTTCCAGCCTCGTGCGAGCACTCAGGGCCGCCTTGGCCCGGTGCAGCTGCCCCTTCACCCCGCCGAGCGACGTACCGAGCCGGGCGGCGATCCTCGCGTTGTCTAGCCCCAGCGCGACGCCGCGCAGGACCTCGACCTCGCGCGCGGTGAGGGACGGGCCAAGTGCCGCGGAGCCGGGGCGGACAGCCGGTCGTAGCACTCCACCAGCCGTCCGCGCAGCACCGGCCGTCGATCGTCGCGACGACGGCCCGCAGCTCGGCGACCAGCTCGCCGGGCGATGCGGTCACCGGTGGCCTCCGAGCCCGACGGCGCGCTGCCACGGCAACGTGTCCTTCGGGGGTGTCCCGCAGCCGCGAACCGACCTAACGTCCGATCTCGACAGCCGAGCACGGAGGTGGCACCAGTGCCCGCACGACCCGAGATCCACGGCGACGTCGCACCCGGCTCCGAGCCGGTGCGGAGCGCGTTCGAGGCCAACTTCAGCGACCGGGGCGACGTCGGAGCGGCCGTGGCCGTCTACCGGGACGGCGTCCCGATGGTCGACCTGTAGGGCGGGATCGCCGATCCGGCGACCGGCCGCCCCCTGGCAGCGCGATACCACCGGGATCGTGTTCTCCGCGACCAAGGGCGCGACGTCCGTCCTGGTCCATCTGTTGGCCAAGCGCGGCGTGCTCGACCTCGACGCGCCGGTCGCGACCTACTGGCCCGAGTTCGGCGCAGCGGGGAAGGACCGGGTCACCGTCACCCAGCTGCTCAGCCTCGCGCGGTGCTCGGCGACGTGCCCGGGCGTGTGCGGGTCCGGGGTCGCGGTGCCGCGTCGGTCGAGGTTCGCGGGCAGCCAGGCCCGGACCTCGGCGCGGAACTCGTCCAACGGTGTCATCGGAGCTCCTCCGCGTGGGCGGCGACGATCCGGTCGCGGTGCCGGTCGACGGTGCCGCACAGCGCGGCGTTCGCGGTGATCCGGCGCAGGTAGAGGTGCAAGTCGTGCTCCCACGCGAACCCGATCCCGCCGTGTACCTGCAGACAGTCCTGGCCGAACCGGGCGGCGCGCCCGCCCACGTAGACCTTGGCGATGCTCGCCACCTCCCCGGCGTGGGGCGCGTCCGCGGACACCGCGCGAGTGGCGGCGGCCAGCACCGCCTTCGCCGACTCCACGACCAGGCTGACGTCCGCGAGCAGGTGCTTGTGCGCCTGGAACGAGTCGATGGGGCGGCCGAACGCGATGCGGTCCAGCGCGTACTGCCGGGTCATCGTGAACAGCCGGTCCATCGCGCCGACCGAGTCCGCCACGGACAACAGGGTGGCCAGCGTGCGGGTGCGCTCCACGGCATGTGGGACGAGGGCAGCCGCCGGGACCCGCACCGCATCGAGGGACAACGCGGCGAGCCGCCGGGTCACGTCGAGACACCCCAGCGCGATGCGCGGCAGCGACTCGGTCGGGACCAGCGTCTGGACCGCGTCGCCCTCGAGCGTCGCGGTGAGCAGCGCCCACGACGCCGCCGGGTCGTCGACGACTACGGTGCCGCTGAGCACGAGGTCGGGCCCGGAACGCTCGGCGCGCAAGCCGTCGTCCCAGAGTGCGTCGCCAGCCACGGCGACGGTCGCGGAGGCCTTGCCCGCGGCGAGCTCGGAGAGGATGGCGTCCTGTCCGCTCAAGGCGCCGGCGACGGTGTTGGTGGCGGCGAAGGGCTCCGGCTGCAGCCGTGCGCCGCGCAGCTGCGCGAGCAGCACGGCGTCGGCAACCGGGTCGCCGGAGACGCTCCCGCCGCCGAGGTCCTCGTCGACGAACATCGCGAACCAGCCGAGCTGTGCCGCCGCCGCCACGTAGCCGGGGTCGAGCGGCGCCCCGTCGGCGAACGCGCGGACCGCCTCGATCGGCATCCGGTCGTCGACGAACCGGGCACTCGTGTCCAGCAGGAGGGCCTGCCCGTCGGTGGGGTCGAGGTCCATCAGGCCCTGTGCGGCTCGGCCGGGACGGCGGAGACGCGGTCCTTCACGGCGGGCAGCACCGGGCCCGCGTTCTTCCAGTTCGGCACGCCGTCGGACTCGTGGGCCCGAGCGACCTGCTCACCGTGGATCTCACCCCAGTGCGCGTGGTTGAGCTGGTGCAGGGTGAAGCAGGCCTGCAGGGCGTTGTGGAAGCTCTGGTTGTCCTGGGTCTGGTTGACAGACTCCTTGACCAGCAGCGCGGTCATCGACGGGGTGCGGGCGATGCGCTTCGAACGCCTCGGTGTTCTCCGCCAGGTCCTCGCGCGCCCACACCTTGGACACCATGCCGAGCGCGTGCGCCTCCTCGGCGTCGATCGAGTCGCCGGTGAGCAGCAGCTCCTTGGTCTTGCGGGCGCCGAACTCCCAGGGGTGGGCGAAGTACTCGACGCCGCACATCCCCATCCGGGTGCCGACGACGTCGGCGAACGTGGTGCCCTCCGCCGCGACGATCAGGTCGCAGCTCCACATCATCATCAACGCGGCCGAGTAGACCTTGCCGTGCACCTCGGCGATGGTGATCTTGCGGAGGTTGCGCCAGCGGCGGGTGTTCTCGAAGAAGTAGTGCCTCTCCTGGCGCATGCGCTGCTCGGTCTTGAGCAGGGTGCCGCCGGTGGTCCGGTGGGGGCCCTGCTCGGCCTACTGACCGCCCAGGAGTGCTCGGTCGGCTGCTGCGCGCAACTGTGCTCGCGCCGCCGGTCGCCTCGGTGGCCGACGGGTTCAAGGTGGAACCCTCTTTCCTGGTCTCGCCGCTGCAGGGGCTCTCCCGGCTGACGGACTCGACCGCGCGGGGCCACCTTCCTGGACGCGACCGGCCTCTCGGTAGGCCACGGCTCGGGGATTCAGTCGGGCCGCAGCTATGGGCCGTCCGCCCGGCTGCCGCAGCCGGCGGCCACCCTGCAGGGGCCGCGGACGCCTCGGACCTCGACCTCTGCGCACCGGCATGGTCGCTGCCCGGCTCGTCGCCTCTCCTCGGGAGCGCGGTGTGCAGCTGGCGGCCGAGGATCTGGCGGGCCCTGCTCTCGATGTCGTCCGGCCTCGGACGCTACGGTTTCGCGGCCACGAGGTGCACGTCCCGGCGGGCCCCAGCGGAGGGGCGAGCCCGCTGCAGGCTCTCGCGATCTGGCAGCGGCAGTACCCGAAGGGCGGCCCGGTGCTCAACGGCGTGGACCGCACGAGGCGGCTCGCGCTGACTCTGCGTCAGGCGTTTCGCCGACCGCTACCACGGACTCGGCGACCCCGACGTCGTTAGCGGTCCCCGACCTGCTGACAGCCTGCGGACGGCCCGAGCCGCCGCCGCGACTGAGCGTGATGCTGCGGTGGCGCTCGTCGTTCGCGGCGGGCATGCCTATGGCGGTGGTGGCCGTCTGGACCACCGATCCAGGACTACCGCGCACCGCGGACGGTCGGCTGCGTGACCGGCCGCCGCGGTCGCCCGGGTGTGGCCTCAGCTGCTGTGGTCAACCCGCCCGGCTGTCCATCTCTCGAACCTGGCCGCAGCCGTGCTCGCGAACGCCCACGGGCTCGACCTTGACCGCGACCTGGGCCGTGCATGGCGCGGGGCACGCCCGCCGCGAGGGGGCCATCGCTGTTCGCCCGCCCGACGACGGCGGCCACCCCGTTCGCGGGTAGTCCTGCGAGTCCGGGTCGCGCTCGAATACCGTCGGCGTGGCCACGCGAAGCGTCCGCGGCCCGACCTCCCGTTCGACGTCGCACGCCCGACGCACCTGGCCACGTCCTCGGACTGGGCTGCTGGACCCGCTGCCACCGTTCCCAGCAGGAAGTGGGCTCGGACCAGTGCCGCGGGCGACTGCGGCCAGCTTCTCCTCACAGCATTCGGGAACAACATCGGGAAGCCCGAGCAGCTGGCACAGTGGGCCGACTTCGCTGCGAGCGGGCTCGCGGCCTTGCGGCATCGGACGATCCGGTCCTACTTCCGCCGCGTGCTCGACGAGCTCCGGGACTGGACCGCTGTGGCCCGGCGCCTGATGGAGCGAACCTCCGGGCTACTGAGGACGTGCGCCTCGCAGCCTTTGCGGTCGCTCTCGGTCCGGATCCCTGACCTACGGCCCGGATGCTCGACCGCACCTCCGGCCGACAACGTCGTCCTAGTTACGATTCACTGAGTAGTGTCGCAGCCACGCTCGGCACACCTCGCACGACAACCGAGAGGACGACCGCGATGGAGCCCACCGCACTCTCCGTGGATACCAAGGACGGCGTGGCACAGCTCCGCCTCGACCGCCCCGGGCAGGCCAACGCCCTCGACCAGCGCCTGTGGCGGGAGCTGCGGGCCGCCGTCGAGGAGCTCGACGCCGACCCCGCCGTGCGGGTGGTGGTGCTGTCCGGCAACGGACGGCACTTCTGCTCCGGGATCGACCTCAGCATGCTGGCGACCCTGCGGCCCGACGACCCCGACCCCGCGCGTGCCGCGGAAGCGCTCCGGCGGGTGATCCTGGACCTGCAGGCGGTGATCAGCAGCGTCGAGCGCTGCCGGGTGCCGGTGATCGCAGCGGTGCACGGGGCCTGCATCGGCGCGGGCATGGACCTCGTCACGGCGTGCGACCTGCGCTACGCCACCGAGGACGCCCGGTTCGTCGTGAAGGAGATCGACATGGCCGTTGTGGCCGACGTGGGGACGCTGCAACGATTGCCGCACATCGTCGGCGAGGGCGTGGCGCGCGAGCTCGCCTACACCGCGCGCGCCGTGTCCGGCGCCGAGGCTGCGACGCTACGGCTGGTCAACCGGGCGTACCCGGACCTCGACTCCCTGACCGCCGGAGTGGCCGAGGTCGCCGCGGAGCTCGCCGCCAAGTCGCCGCTCACGCTGCGTGGGACGAAGCACGCGATCACCTACGGCCGCGACCACACCGTCGCCGACGCGCTCGACCAAGTCGCGACCTGGAATGCCGGGATGCTCTTCTCGACGGACCTGACCGAGGCCATCGCGGCGGCCACCGAGCGCCGTCGGGCGCTCTATCAGGACTGAGCGGGCCAGAGGACCGTTCGACTGAGCGAACAGAAACGGACACCTTGCCTAGCCGTCGTTAACTTCGGTAGCGTCGCGGCGACACTTCCGGGCCCAGCCCCCGTTCCAGGAGCTCGTCGATGACGACCGATGCAACCCCCGCTGAACTCGCGACCGCGTACCGCCACGCCGGCTACCGTGCCACCGGACTGTGGACCGACACCGACCTGGCCCAGCTCGTGGCCGACCGGGCTGCAGCCCACCCGGACCGCGAGCTGTTCCTGTTCGAAGGCCGCCGGGTCACCTATGGCGAATTCGAGAGGTGGACGCGCGCGGTCGCCCAGGACCTCGTCCGCCGCGGTGTGCGCCCCGGTGACCGGGTGCTCGTCCTGCTGCCCAACTGCCTCGAGGCGCTCGTCCTGCAGATCGCCGCGTTCCGGGCCGGGGCGGTCGACGTGCCCGTGGTGCCGATCTACCGCGAGCACGAGATGCGCCAGATCATCGGCGACTGCGCGCCCGCCGCGGTCTGCACCACGATCTCGCTCGGCTCGCGGGTCCCCACGACCGAGCTCGACACCCTGCTCGACGAGCTCGGGCAGAAGCCCGTCGTCCGGTATGCGGTGGGGGGCATGCCGGAGGGCTGGAGCACGGTGCCCACCGTGGACGCCCTCACCGACGAGCCGCTCCCCGCGCCCCGGGCGCCCGAGGACCCGGTGCTCCTGCTGTACACCTCGGGCACCACGGCGGCCCCGAAGGGGGCGATGCTCTCCAGCCGCGCGGTCGTGGCGCACATGGTGAACTTCCAGGACGTCCTGGAGGCGGGCGAACACACGGTGACCCTCGCGGCCACACCGCTGTCGCACCTGGGCGGGTTCATCGCCGCCGTGGTGTTCCCGACCTTCCTGGGCGGTCGCTCGGTGATCATGCCCGGTTGGGCGCCCGACGAGGCGCTCGCCCTGATCGAGGCCGAGGGCGTCACGCTGATGATGGGGGCGACGGTGTTCATCGCCGACCTCGTGCAGCGCTACGAGACGCTGCCGGCGGAGCGCTACCGACTCACGACCTATGCCGCGGCGGGCGCGGCCCTCGCCCCCGAGCTCGTCGACCGCGCCGCCGCCGCGGGCGTGTCGGTCGTGCGGTGTTACGGCATGACCGAGACCGCCGGGGTCCTGGCGGGGGCGGCGCGGACCGACCCGCTGGAGCGCCGCCGCGAGTGGGACGGCAGGCTGCTGCGGGGAATGGAGATGGAAGCAGTCGACGACGACGGCAACCTCGTCCCGCCGGGCACGATCGGCCGGTTCCGGATCCGCGGACCGCAGCTGCTCGACGCCTACACCGACCCCGTGGTGAGCGCCGAGCAGATCGACGAGAACGGCTGGTTCTACCCGGGCGACGTCGGCCGGATCGACGAGCAGGGCTGGGTCCAGATGGTGGGGCGCACCAAGGACATCGTCAACCGGGGCGGCGAGAAGTTCTCCACGATGGACATCGAGATGGTGGTCGGGTCGCACCCCGGCGTGGAGAAGGTCGCCGTGACCGCGATCGCGGACGAGCGTCTCGGGGAGGCGGTCGGCGCCTGGGTGGTGCTCGATGAACCCACACGGGCGGCGGGGGTGCAGCCACTGCTCGAGTACCTGGTGGAGCGCAGGCTCGCCAAGCAGAAGATTCCGGTCGAGTGGCACGTCGTGGAGGCGCTCCCGGCCACGGCGAGCGGAAAGATGCAGAAGCACCGGCTCGCGAGTCTGGCCGATCTGGAGGTCTGGACGGCGGGTCCAGGCTCACGCGCCTGACCGTTGCGGCCCGAGCACATGTGGCGAGCTCGGGCCACCTGGCGGTCGAGGCCGTCGCGAGATCGAGGTCGACCAGGACGCGTTCGGAGAGCGTTCACCGTCCGCCCCAGGATCTCGGCACCTGCATGTCTGCTCCTAGCCTAGCCGGGCCGGGTTCGACCTCGGTGACCGCGCCAGATCGCACCAGACGAGCCAGATGCTGCGTCGCCGTGCGTGCCTCGACGGTGTCCACGTATGGCGCCTCGACGTGCTTGCGGTAGACGAACCGGTGGTCGACCATGTCGGCCAGGGTGTGGGGCTCGGCGAGGAACTCGCGCAGAGCGCTGTCCCGACGCACGACGACCTCCCGATAAGCCGTCAACCGGCGACGGAACTACCTCGACCGTCGATCACACCCTTGTGGTGGAAGGTGCCGTACCACCGGGCTTCGACGGCACCGCAGCCCTCCAGCGAGCGCTCGAAGTCCGCGAGGCTGCTCCCGACGTCACCGTGGAACGGTCCGAGGGAGGAGAGGTCGATGTCGGCGACGTAAAAGAAGCCGTCGGGCTCGACCAGCAGACTGCAGTGCTCCGCCGTATGGCCAGGCAGGTGCACAACGGTCGCGGTGCGTCCACCGAGCTCGAAGCGGTGGCCGTCCGCGACGGCGAGCGCGTCCGGTCGACTCCGAACGTGAAAGTCCGAGGCGAGCGATCTCCCGAACTCCCGGGCCGCCTCCTCCGGCAGACCGGACCCGGCGAGCAGGACCTCGAAGGACCGAACCGCCGCCACATCCGCCTCGTGGACATGGACCGGGGCGGGCAGCTGGTCGATGGCGACGAGGTGGTCCTCGTGGGCATGACTGACGACCACCGCGTCGGCACTCGGCGCGCCGCGCTCGCCGACCGCGAGCGACGGGTCTACGAGCATACTGGCGCGCGCCCCCGGACGACGACGGAGTTGCCGTAGGGGTAGGCACCGGCATTCGTCGCCCGCAGCACGGTGACTCCGCCGTAGTCCACCGGCGTCCATCTGGGCAGGTCTGTCAATCGGCGCTGATCTCCACGTGATGTGGAAGTGGTCCGCTCCCGCGGCAAGGACGTCGACTCGCGCTCCAGCCGTCAGAGCTCGACGACCGCCACCTCACGAGCCTAGTGATTGATCACTAGGCTTGCAACCCGCGCTCTCGCGAACCCAACCCGTGAACCCCGCCCGACGGCCGCAACTCGTTACCGTCGCAAACGAGTGTTGGCCGTGCCGTCAGTCGCCCGGGGAACCGGGGCGAGTGACCACTCACTATCCTGCCGTGTCGACGACACGATGAGCGGCGGGGCAGGATCTGCGGACAGAGTGGGGAGGGACGACATGCCGGCTCCACGGGACCCACTTCCGCGGGCGGCGCGGCTCAGTGCCGCCCAGCGCCGCGACCAACTCGCGCACGTGGCCGCTCGACGCTTCCACGAACTCGGCTACCACCGGGTCTCCCTGGGCGATGTGGCCGCCGAGGCGGGAGTGACCGGTCCGGCCGTGTACCGACACTTCCGCAACAAGGAGGCGCTGCTCGCCGCCGCCATCGTCTCCGGCCTCGACCTCGTACAGGCCGCGGTCGACGAGGCCTCACCGGGCCCGCTCGAGGACCTCGTCACGGCCGTTGCCGAGGTCGGGCTCGCCCGGCCCGACATGTGGGTCCTGCTGCAGCGGGAATCGCGGTTCCTCGCTCCGGAGTCGCGTGCCGAGATCCAGGCCCGCTTCGCCGAGGTGATCGACGGCTTCTCCCGGAGACTGCGCCGCCAACGTCCCGAGATCCGACCCGAGGACGCCCGCCTCCTGGTCACCGCGGCCACCGCCGTGCTCTCGCTGCCGTCGACCACGCACACGAGTCTGACGCCCGAGGAGTACCGCCACGAGCTGACGTCGGCGGCATTGGCCTGTCTACGCACGAATGTCGCGTCAGCGGGGGCACCACCCGCGGCACCGGACACCGCCGCCCGAGCGCCCGAGCCGACGTCCCGGCGCGAACAAATCGTCGACACGGCTGTCGAGCTCTTCTTCGCGCGCGGATACACCGGTGTGAGCCTGGACGACATCGGCGCTGCGGTGGGCATCGCCGGGCCGAGCATCCTGCACCACTTCGCCACCAAAGCCGACATCCTCGTGACCGCCTTCGATCGCGCCTCCCAGCGACTGGCGGCCGACCAGGCCGCGCGCCGCACCTCCGGTCGTGCTCCGGACCTCGTGTCACTGGTGGCGGCGTACATCCGCTTCTCCCTGGAGAACCGCAGCCTGCTGGGCGTCTACGTGTCCGAGCTCATGCATCTGCCGCCGGACGCTCTGGCCAGGACCCAGGACACTCTCCGCACCGAGGTGCGGGACTGGACCCGAGCCCTGGTAGCCACCTCCTTCGAACTCGAGGAGCCGGCGGCCAGAGCCCACGTCCGAGCCGCCCTCACGGTCATCAACGATCTCGTCCGCCTTGGACACTTCGCCAAGCGGCCACGTATCGAGACCGAGATCCTCGCGCTCGCTTTGGCGACGCTGCGTGGCTGATGGCCTCGTCAGGCAGTGCGAAGATCGGAGATCAGCCAGCGTCCATCCACCTCGGACATGGTCACCAGTGCTTTGCTCGCATTCGAGCCCGGCTGGGCGCCCGGCTTCTCCGTCCGCTGCTGCAGGTAGAGCAGTACCTGAACCTGCCTCGGCGACGCATCCACCACCGCGGCCCGGCTCGCCGTGGTCGTGGTGGTGAGGCCCTGCGCCACCGCGGGCTGGACCAACGAACCGAGCAGCCCGTTGAACTGGGTGGCGAAGTCTCCGGTCACGTTGCCACGGGCTCGGTTCATGTCGGCGTCGATCGTCTGGGGTGCGTAGCTCAGTACCTCGGCCACGGCCGTCTCGGCTGCTGTGGTGGCCTCGACTCGCGCGGTGTCGGCGAGGTGCGAGCGGTACGAGGTCACGCCCGCGTAGAGCGCTGCGCCTGCCAACGCGAGAACCGCGACCGACAGCGCCACGATGACGACGAGGCGACGGCGCGGGGGCGGGATGCGCTCGGCGCGTGCCAGCACGGGCCCGGGGATGCGCGGCCGCGCCGCGGCCCGAACCTTCGTCGCGATGCTCACGGCGCCACCTCCACCGAGGACGCCATCCACTGGCCATCCTGCCTCTGCAGCTCGACTACCATGCGGTAGTTGCGCTGGGTCCCGTCGGGAATCTCCGTGTTGCTCACCACGGTGTTGGCAGTGACCAACACGGTGGCCCGGTCACCATCCACGGTCTCGACCCCGGCGGTGCCGATGGTGCCCGCCGACTTCACGGCGCCCTGCTGCAGGATCGCCTGAAAGGCCCCGGAGACCTTGGTGAGCTGGTCCCGGAACTCGCCGGTCGAGATGTTCAGCAGGGTCTCGACGTTGCCCTGGGAGTTCTGGCCGTCGATGGTGACCAGGCTCTGGACCGCGCGCGAGGCCACGTCGGTCACCACCGCACGGTCGGCCTCGCGGCCCGCCGCGAGGTGGTTCTCCACCGCGGTGCCCACGGCCAGCGCGACCGCTGCGACCAGCAGCATGAGCGCGACCGTCATCCCGGCCCACCACCGGCGACCCAACGGTGTCCGCTCGAGAGTGTCTCTGTGGGCCTCTGCTCCCCCGGCCGCGGGGACGGCCGGCGGTGCGGAGGGTGCGGTCGTCTCGGGGACGGCGACCGGCTCGGGCTCCACGTCGGTGTCCTGCGGAGCGGACCCGTCCGGGCCGGACGGGGTGTCGACCGACGTGGTGACTTTCGTGGACGGCTCGGTGCGCTCGGCTGCGGTCTCCTCCGCGGTCGGCTCGGCGGCGGACGCTACCTCGGCCTGCTCCGGCTGCTCGGCCTGTCTCCCGGTGCGCTGGGCCATCAGACCTGATCCAGCCCGCTGACGAGCCAGGTGCCGTCCACCCGGGTCATGGTCACCCGCGCCTGGACGGTGTCGAGCCGCTCCCCCACCAGCTTCGTGCTACTCGTACGCTGGTCGAGGAGCATCAGCACCGACGCCTCGTCGCCGTCGGCGGAGATCCAGGACGCCGAGGCGACCGTGGCGACGCTCGTCGCCTGCTGCTCCTGTGCGTTGGGCTTGATGAGCTGGTCGAACGTCTCGTGGAAGACCGTCTGGAACTGGCCGGTGGTGAGCTGGTCGGTGAGCGCGGGGATCTGCTCCACGGTGGTGGGGTCGTAGGACAGCAGCCTCGGCACCGCGTCCGATGCCGCCGCCACGGCCTCGGTGCGGGCCGTCGCGATGGAGTGGTCGGACCACACCGACCAGCCCAGCCAGCCGGAGACCCCGGCCAGTACGACCGCGGCCGCGGCGAGGGCGACGACGATGCGGCGGCGCGCGGCACCCGTCGGGTGCGGAACGGGGACGCGGGAGAGTCGACGCCGCCCGCCTGCCCGGCGGCGTCCCGCGGGCGCCTGCTCGGCGTCGACGGCGGGAAGCTCGCGGGTCCGGTCGTCGAGCCGGTCGTCTGTGGAGGTGCTCATGCCACGAAGTCCAATCCGGAGACCAGCCACCGAGCGTCGGACTGCTTCTGCAGGTCCATGTGCATGCGCCACTGGCGGGGTTCCCCGTCGGGGGTCTGGACGTTCTTCACGGTCGCGTTCACCACGACGACGACCTCGGCCTCGTCGCCGTCGAGCCGCTGCATGCCCGCGGCGGAGACGGTGCCCTGCGAGGACACCCCCGCGCTCTGCACGACCCGCACGAACGAGTCCTGCTGGGCCGCGAGGTCCGCGGCGAACTGCCCAGTCGCGGCCTCCTGCAGGTGGGCGAAGCTGGTGTTCGCGTTGTTGGGGTCCGTGCTGGTCAGGTTGAGCGCCGTCTGCCGGGCCATCGCCAGTACCTGAGCCTCGTCGTCCGCACGGTGGCTCGCCGAGATGGCGGACACCGCAAGCACGGCGGCGAGTGCGGTGAGCACGGCCACCACCAACGTCAGGGTGGGAAGCAGCGGCGGTCGGCGCCGCCACCGGGGCCGGAGGGCCTGCTCGCCCACTTCCTGAGCGGCAGACCGCTCGTCGACCTGTGTCATGGACTCTCCTCCGATCGCGGTCATCGCGTCGTCACCCCCAGCGGGTCGAGGAAGATGCCCTGCCAGTCCTTGGGTCCGGACGGCAGCGCGTCGCCGTAGATCATCGGCCCACCCGCTCCCGGCGCGAGGAACACGCCGGTGGCCAGGTCGTAGGGAGCCTGGGAGAGCGGCTGCGGGCGGCCCGCGGTCTCCGGGTCGGTGTTGGTCCGGCCGGGGGGCACGCGCCCGGACTCCACGACCGATCTCGGGTTGGTCTCGAAGATCTGCTTCTGGAACTCGATCGCCTCCGCGGCGGTGGCGTCGTCCTCTTCCTCGGTCTGGAAGTCCCAGCCGCACGCTCGTGCACTCGGGCCGCGGTCGGCGCCCGGCGAGCCCGGTGGACAGGGCGCGTTGTGCGCGCCCCGAACGGCCTGCGGGTTGCTCTCGGACACCTGACAGTAGTTGCCCTTGGCCGGTGGCGCGTAGCCAAGGTCGGTCGGCGCCCGCCGATCCTGGATGAAGCCGTTGGTGCAGGTCGGCGGGTCGTTGATGACGAGATCGAAGTCGATGCGGGTGGTGCCGGGCACACGGCTCGACACGACGGCGCCCGCCGGGTTGTTGATGGCGTTGGGCAGGATCGTCAGGGTCTGCGCAAGCTGCGGGATGTAGACACGCGTTACCTGTCCGATCGACGTCAAGTCAGTGAGCAGGCCGGGCAGCGTGGGCCGCAGGTCGTCGAACAACCCACCGACCTCGTCGAGGAAGGGTGGCGCCTTGTCCAGCGTGCCGCGCAGCGCAGGATCGCTCTGCTGCAGCTGGGTGGTGAAGTCCGCGAGGTTCCGCACGGCCGACTGCAGGTCCTCGCCGGTCCGGACCTGGGTCTCCAGTACCGGCTCGGCGTCGTTGACGAGCCCGAGCGTCTCCGGGAGCGCCTGCTCGGCCGAGTCGGTGAGCGAGCCCGCGGAGTCGATGAGCCGCCGGATGTCGGGCCCCGAGGTGTTGAGGGCCGCGTAGAGCTCGTCGACCGTGGAGTTGAGCTTCTCGGCGGGCACGCTTTGGACGAGGTTGTCGACCTTCTGCAGCACCCCGCCGATGGGGTCGGGCAAAGTCACCGCCGACGCCGGGATGACGGTGTCGTCGGCGATGAACGGCCCGTTGGAGCTGCGGGGCTCGAAGTTGATGTACTGCTCACCGACCGCCGACGTGCTGCGCACCTGCACGAAGCTGTCCAGTGGGATCTCGTAGCCGTCACTGATCTGGATGTGCGCGACCGCCCCGGTGTCGGTGAGGGCGACGTCGTCCACCTGGCCGATGGTGACACCCCGCAGCGAGACGTTGCCGTTGGGGTAGAGCCCGGCGCCGTCGGGCAGCTCCACGGAGACCGAGTGCCGCGCGATGCCGAGCAGCCGTGGCACGTTGAGGTAGGCGACCGCCCCGTACGTGACCATGACGACTGCGATCACGACGAACGCGACGAACTGGAACTTCGTCAGCCTGCTGATCATCGGGTGCCTCCACCGAGGAGCGGGCCGAGCAGTCCGCCCGGCTGCTTCGCGGGCTCGCCCGGCTGGGCGCCGGTCGTGGGATCGGTCACCGGCGGACCGGGGTTGGGCGGGGCCGGCTTCGGGATGGCGCCGATCAGCGGGTCGAGGACCCCACCGCCCGAGCCGTTGTCGCCGAAGACGTTCAGCGGATCCGGGAGCACCTGGCCCGCGCCCAGCGGGGGCGCGTTGAGCAGCTGGGGACCGCCGGTGCCGGGCAGCTTGAAGCCGCCGAGCATGTTGTCCGCGAGCACCTGCGGTGTGATGTCGAGGACCACGAACAGGTTGCCGTAGTCACCGCGGAAGATCGACGGGAACGACGTCGTCGCCGGGAACGGGAACGTGAGGATCTCCGGCAGCGACTCGGTGACGTCGGTCCCCGCCTCGTTCAGCTTCTCCAGTGCGGGCCGAAGGTTCGCCAGGTTCGCCAGCAGGTCACCCCGCACTGCGTCGACGGTGTCGGAGGTGCGCTCCGAGAACGAGGCGAAGTTCCGCAGCGTCTCGATGAGCTGCTCGCGGTCGCTGTTGAGCTCCTGCAGGGCGGGCGGCACCCGGTCGATGGCCAAGGCGAGCGCCTCGTTGTCCGCAGCCACCGTCCCGCTGAGCGTGTTGAGCCCGTCGACGGCCCGGACGATGTCGCCCTTCTGCTCGTCGAGCGCTCCGACCAGGGTCTGCAGGTTGTCGATCAGATGCCGAACGTCCTGCTCGCGCCCGCCGAGCACCGCGTTGAGCTCTTCGGTGACCGTCTTGACCTGCTGGAGCCCACTGCCGTTGAGCACCACTGAGAGCGCACCCAGCACCTCCTCGGTCTCCGGGTACCGGTTGGTGCGCTCGAGTCCGATGTGGTCGCCGTCGCGCAGCTGCCCGACGGCGGGCTGGTCGGTCGGCGCGGCGAGCTCCAGATACTCGGCACCGAGCAGGGACTTCTGCGCCACCCGCGCGATCGCGTTGGCGGGCAGCTCGGTCCCCTCGTTGAGCCCGACGGTCAGCACCGCGTGCCAGTCGTCGACGTCGGTCTTGACGACCGAGCCGACTGTCACGTCGGCGACCTTCACCTCGGCGTTGGGGACGAGGTTGGAGACCTGGGCCATGTCGATGGTGACCTGCATCGCCGAGCTGCCCGCCCCCTCCCGCAGCGGGAGGGGCAGCGAGCCCACCCCGGTGAAGTCACAGGCGGTGAGCGCGAGCGCGCACACCGCGCCTGCGGCGCCGAGGCGCAGCCCGCGGAGCACCCGAGCACTCCTCATCAGTTGGCCTCCGGGATCGGGACGAGCAGCTGGGGCAGACCTCCTGCGCCGGCGGGCGGTCCACCGCCACGGACCAGCGGGTTGGCCTGCACGGGGATGTTCGGCATACGGAAGACGTCGAGCAGCCCGCCGAGCGAGCTGCGACAGGCGTTGGCCGCGGTCGGGTCGGCGGCACCACCGGGGGCGACGGCGGCGGCGGCGTCACAGACGAACGCCGCCGGGTCCTGCAGGTTCGTCACGCCGAGCGCGGCGGTCACCGCACCGCTCCGGTCGTCCACGATGTTGGCGAAGTTCGACACCGCGCCAGGGGCGACCTGCAGGATGTCGGCCAGACCCTGGCGGTGGTCGGAGACCTCTTTGGCCACCACGCCGAGGGTCTTCAGGTTGTCCTGCAGGGGCCCGCGAACGTCGGCCACGAATCCCTCGATGATCGGCACCGTGCGGTCGATCGTGTCCAGGGTGACAGCCAGCGACTCGCGGTTGTCCGCCAGCACCTGCGACACCTGGTCGAGCTGGGTGTTGAAGCGCCCGACCTGGGCGTCGGCGTCCTTCAGGGCGGTCGCGAAGACGCCGAGGTTGCGCACCGTACCGAACAGGTCCCCGCGCCCGTCGGAGAGTGTGGTGATGGCGCTGGACAACGACGTCAGCGTGTCGTTGATCGCCGCGCCCTGGCCGTCGAGGTTGGCCGAGGTGGTGTCCAGCGCTCGTGTCACCGGCCCGGTCAGCGGCTTGTCGCCACCGTCCGGCTGCGGTCCGAGGGCGTCGGCCACGGCCGTGAGCTGGTTCTTGATCCGGTCCCACTCGACGGGGCTAACCGTGCGGGCCAGCGGGATCTCGCCGCCGTCGGCCAGTGCCGGGCCACCGGTGTAAGCCGGGCTGAGCTGGATGTAGCGAATGCCGACCAG
The DNA here is from genome assembly GCF_040648315.1 of Pseudonocardia sp. NPDC049154. NCBI lineage: Bacteria > Bacillati > Actinomycetota > Actinomycetes > Pseudonocardiales > Pseudonocardiaceae > Pseudonocardia > Pseudonocardia sp. NPDC049154. The sequence goes on along the minus strand of NZ_JBEZDN010000009.1, from coordinate 71,062 downwards.
GCTCGGCGCGATGATCGCGGCCTGCGCGGACTCCGGCAGCTCGACGTCCGCGTTGTAGGACATCGTCACCCGGATCCTGTCCGGCAGCGCCTCGACATCGTCGATGGTGCCGACCTGGACCCCGAGCACCCGGACCTCGTCGCCCGGGTACAGGCTGATCGTCTGGTCGAAGTCCGCGACGACCGTCTTCGTCGACGTCTGGGTGACGAGCAACGTGACGGCAGCCACCAGGACGACGGCCACGGCGACCGCGGCGATCTTCAGCGAGCGGGGTGTGCTGCTCATCGGGGCTGCTCTCCTTCCGCGGGGGCCGTCAGACCGGGCGGAGTCGCCGAATCGAGCAGGGACGGCAGGGTCTGCTGGGCGAGGTTCGTCGGAACGAGGTTCGGCACCAGCGCGTAGAACCACGGCCCGGACGCGATGGCCTCCCCGAGTGAGGTCGCGTAGGTGCGCAGGCCCTCGATGACCGCACCCAGGCTGCGCTGGTTGGCGGCGAGGATGCCGACTGCCCGGTTGAGCTCGTCGAGCGCGGGTCGGATCTGCTCGCGGTTGTCGTCGACGACGCCGTTGAGCTGGTTCAGCACCGCGGTGAGGTTCGCGAGCAGGGACTGGATGTCGGCGCGACGCTGGTAGAGCTCCTCGAGGAGCTGGTTGCCGTCGGTCATCAGCGTGGTGATTTGGCCGCTGCGCTCGGCGAGGATGCCGGTGACGCCGTTCGCTCCCGCGAGCAGCTCGCGCAGCGACTCGTCGCGTGTGGCGATCGTCTCGGAGAGCCTGCCCAGTCCGCTCACGGCGTTCGCCAGTGGCTCAGGGGTGTCCTGGAAGGTGTCCGAGACCGTGTCCAGCGCCCCCGCCAGCTGGTTGATGTCGATCTCCTCGGTTGTGCGGGTCAGCTTCTCGAGCAGCTCCTGCACGTCGTAGGCCGACAAGGTGCGTTCCAGCGGGAACTCGCTGCCTGCCTCCATCTCGCCGGGCCCGGCCGGTTGGATGTCCAGGAACTTCGTCCCGAGCGGGGTGGCCGTCTTGACCGCGGCGCGGGAGTCCTGGCCGATCCGCGGTCCGTTCTCCACGGTGAAGGTCGCGACGACCCTGTCCCCGTCGAGCCGGACGTCGCTGACCTTGCCCAGTGCCACTCCCCCGACCCGGACCTCGTCCCCGGACCGCATGCCGCCTGCCTCGGCGAAGACCGCCGTGTACGAGCGCGCGGTGATCGAGCGGTAGATGGCCCCCGAGTTCGTGGCCAGCAGGATCGCGGCGGCGATGAGCAGGATCGCCACGATCCCCACGTGGAGCGGGTTGCGCTCCGAGATCCGCTTGCCTCCTAGAACTGGCACCGTTCCTCCTGGCTCGCGACGGTGTCCGACATGACGGCCGGCAGACCGGGCAGCTCCAGCCGCACCTGGACACCGCAGAGGTAGAACTGGAAGGACGACTGGTACCCGCCGACCCGGTTCAGGTTCACGTAGTAGCCCGGCACCTTCTTCAGCAGGTCGTCGACGGCGGCCTGGTCGGCGTTGATCGTCGAGGCCAGGGTGCGGATCTGGGCCACGTCGGCCTGTACGTCCGGCCGGGCGTCGGCCAGCAGTCGGTCGACCGTCCCGGTCACCCGGTCGAACTTCGTGATGGCGTCGCCGAGCGGCTGCCGGTCGACCGCGAGGCCGCTGACGAGCTGCTGCAGCTGGTCGACGAGCGTCGTGACTTGGCCTCTCTTGGCGTTGACCGTGCCGAGCACCGTGTTGAGGTTGGTGATCAGGTCGCCGATGACGCGGTCCCGGTCGGCCAGCGTGGACGTCAGCGACCCCACCTGGTCGAGCAGGTTGGTGACGGCGCCGCCCTCGCCCTGCAGCACCCCGATCAGCGAGCTCGAGAGCTCGTTGACCTGCTCCGGCTGCAGACCCTCGAACAGCGGCGCGAAGCCGTTGTAGAGCTGGTCGAGGTCGAGCGCGGGTGTCGTCCGGTCCACCGGGATGACGCCGTCGGCGCCGAGCGGGGTGGGAGCCCCGGTGCCCTCGCCGATCTCCAGGTAGCGCTGCCCGACGAGGTTCTTGTAGCGGATGGTGCCGGTCGAGCCCGACATCAGCGGGGTGCGGGACTGGACGGTGAACGCCACCTGGGCGACTCCGTTCTCGGCCACCGTCACGTCTCGCACCTTGCCGACCGTGACGCCGGCGACACGGACGTCGTCGTCCGGGCGCAGGCCCGAGACGTCCGTGAACTCGGCAGTGTACGGCGTCGTGTCCTGGAATCGCACCCGACCGTAGGTGATGATCACTGCCGCTGCGAAGACGACCGCCACGAGTGCCAGCACGGCCAGGCGCAGGACCGGCCCGATGGTTCTCACCGACCTGCCTCCTTTCCGGCCTCACCGAAGAGGAGCACGGCCAATGGCGGGTTTCCGACCTCGAGAGGTTCGTCGCGGGTCATGAGGGGCGGAGCGCCGTCGTCGTGGGGCACATGCCTGGGTGCCTCGGTTCCCGAGGGGAACTCGGGGTTGCAACCGGGCTGATCGACGCCCAACGTCAAGAGGTTGTCCGGGTAGCGGTAGCCGCGCTGGCCCGGTCCGAAGCTCGTGAAGGTCCGCAGGCCGGGCTGGTTCCCGCCGAACGACGGCTCGGTGATCTTGCGGAGGCTGTTGAAACTGTGGAACAGGCAGGGGAACATCGTCGAGTACCTGGCCGCCAGCGCCGTGGTCGGACGCAGGACGTCGAGGCTCTCCCGCAGCGGTCGGTCGTTGACGTCGAGGAAGCCGTTCGCGTCGTCTGCCAGCCCGGACAGGCTGACCATGAACGCGTCGAACGCCGCGCTCTTCTCGGTCAGTGTGTCCGCGGTCGTCGGGAACGTCTGAAGCAGCCCGACCAGGTCCGGTGACAGGCCGGCGAGGACGTCGGACTCCTGTCCGAGGAGCTCCAGGTCACGCTGCACGGTGGGCAGTGCCGGGTTGAACGCGTCGAGGTAGCGGTTGAGCTCCACCAGGTACTCGCCGATGTCGTCGCCCTTGCCCTGCAGCGAGGTGGACAGCGCGCCGAGGCCGGCGTTGAGCTTGGCGGGCTGGACCGTCGTCAGGACGGACATCAGGCTGTCGAAGACCGTGTTGACCTCGATTTGGGTCACGGCCTTGTTCACCGTCTCGCCCGCGGCCAGCCGCCGCTGGGTGGGCTGCTCGGGGATCAGCAGGTCGACGTACTTGGGGCCGAACACCGTGGGCGCCACGAGTTGCGCGGTGACGTTGGCAGGCAGCCGGTCGAGCTGGTCGGAGTCGATCCGCACGTCGATGAGCGCGCCGTCGTCCCCGTCAGGCGACACCTTCGTGACCTTGCCGATCTGCACGCTGCGCAGCGACACGTCCGACTCGGGGCTCAGGAGGAGTCCCGCACGGTCCGCCTTGACCGTCACCTCGACCCCCGGGTCGAACACCTTGAGGTACGCCGCCAGGACGGCTGCCACGGTGAGCACCGCGACGACGACGCCGATCAGCCCGAGCATCTCGAGCCGCATCTTCTGCCAAATCATCTCCGGATTACCTCGACAGGTGGAGCGTGTCGGAGTCGCCGTAGAGGATCAGACTCGTGGCGAGCGCAGTGAACATGACGGCGACCAGGGAGAGCCGCACGGCTCGCCCGACCGCCACCCCGACGCCCGCGGGCCCGCCGCTGGCGTTGAAGCCGTAGTAGGTGTGGATCGACATCACCACGACGACGATGACGATGATCTCGATGAAGGAGTACATGACGTCCGCGGGGATGAGGAAGGTGGAGAAGTAGTGGTCGTAGGTGCCCGGCGACTGCCCGAAGCCGAGCACGACGAGCAGCTTGGTCACCCCGAAGGCCGAGAACAGAGCCACGGCGTAGAGCGGGATGATCGCGACGGCCCCGGCAATGATCCGCGTCGTGACCAGGAAGGGGATGGAGCGGATGGCCATGACCTCGAGCGCGTCGATCTCCTCGCTGATGCGCTGCGAGCCGATCTCGGCGGTGAAGCCCGCGCCCACCGTGGCGACCAGGCCCACGCCCGCGATGAGTGGCGCGGCCAGCCGGACGTTGACGAAACCGGTGATGAACCCGGTCAGGGTGTCGACCCCGATGGCGTTGAGTGCCTGGTAGCCCTGCAGGCCCCCCTCGATGCCCGCGCTCGCCGTCAGGACGGAGATGATCACCACCGTCCCGCCGACCGCCGCCAGGCCGCCCGCGCCGAAGCTCACCGTCCCGAGCTGGCGCAGCACCTCCTTGCGGTAGCGGGTCAGGACGAAGCCGATGTAGCCGAAGGACTTCAGGTAGAACGAGACCTGATGGCCGACGGCGCGCAGTCCGGATCGCGGGGCGGCGACGATCCGCGCGGCTCGTGGGCTGTCGAGTACCACGGTGTTCCTTCCCGCGATCAGAGCTTGGTGTTGCCGAGCTGGAGGTACGTGGTCGAGATGATCACGTTGATGACGAAGAGCAGCACGAAGGCCAGCACGACCGTCTCGTTGACGGCCTCGCCGACGCCCTTCGAGCCGCCGCGCACGTTCAGCCCGCGGTAGCAGGCGACCAACCCGGCGACCGCGCCGAAGACGAACGCCTTGACCAGGCTCACGTAGAAGTCCGCGTCGGTGGTGAGCACGGTGAGCACCGCGACGAACTGGCCGGGCGCTGAGCCCTGGAGGCCGACGGAGATGAAGTACGAGGTCACCACGCCGACCACGGAGATAAGGGCCGTGAGGCACAGCGAGACGAAGATCGAGGCCAGCACGCGCGGGAGCACGAGCCGCTGGATGGGGTCGATGCCCAGCACCTTCATGGCGTCGATCTCCTCGCGGATGGTGCGGGCTCCCAGGTCCGCGGCGATGGCCGTGGCGCCGGCCCCCGCCGTCACGAGGACGGCCGCCAGCGGGCCGATCTCGCGGACGACCGCCAGCCCGGTGACCGTGCCCGCGAGGTCGATCGCGCCGATCTCGGCGAGCAGCTGGTTGAGCAGGAAGATCACGACACCGACGAAGGGGAACGTGATCATGATCGCCGGTAGCAGGGACACCCCGGCGATGAAGGAGGTCTGCGCGACGAACTCCTGGTAGGCGAAAGGCCGGCGGCCCAGTGCACGCACGGTCTCGACCGTCATGGCACTGAAGCCTCCGACGGCCTTGGTCGCTCCTGTCACGGTGGGCGGCATGCGGCAAGCTCTCCGGTCATCGTCATTGATCGAACTGCGCCACAGTGGGGCGCTTCGAAGTACTCAACGAGCGTCCTCGGAATTGGTGACGAACACCGTGTACGACAACACGTACGGAGCAGTGGCGCGGTCGAAGGCGCGTGGCGCTGCGACGCACGGTAACGCTACGGACCGCCCGAGCCCCGAGCGTTCGTCCGTTCATGCCACCGTGAACCTGCTGCCGAGCGACGAAAACACTGCGAGCAACCATTCACAAAAGCGCTGGAAACACAAAGAACTCCCGCCGGAAATGGCGGGAGTTCTCCGTGCAATCGACCCGGACGCGGGCTAGAAGAAGCGACGCATCAACTTCTTCTTCGACTCCGTGTAGGGCGGGTACATCACCGACGGGTCCGGCTTGGCGGGCTTGACCAACACCGCCTTGCGGTGGCTGAAGGTCTCGAAGCCCCAGCGACCGTGATAGGCACCCATTCCACTGTGGCCCACGCCGCCGAAGGGCAGTTGCGGAATCAAGCAGTGCATCGCCGCGTGGTTGATGACGACACCGCCCGAGCTCGTCTCGTTCAGCAGCCGTTCCCGATCGGACCGGGAGGACCCGAAGAGGTAGGCGGCGAGCGGCTTGGGCCCGCTGTTGATGCGACGCAGGGCGTCGTCCAGCGAGGAGGTGGTGACCACCGGCAGCACCGGCCCGAAGATCTCCTCCTGCATGAGCGCGGAGTCCGGGTCCGGGTCCAGCACGACGGCCGGGTCGAGCGTCAGCGCCTCGCGGTCCAGCGAGCCTCCGCGGAGGAGAGTGCCCCCGTGCCCGTCGAGCAGTCTGCTGAGTCGGTCGAACTGGCGCGCGTCGATGATGCGGCCCGCCGGCTCGCCGACCTGGAACTCCTCGATCGTCGCCGTCAGCGTCGCGAGGAACTCGTCCCGGACCCGGGAGTCGACGAGCGCGTAGTCCGGCGCGATGCAAGTCTGCCCGGAGTTCAGCAGCTTCATCCAGGCGATCCGACGCGCGGCGACCGGGATGTCAGCGTCGGCGGCCACGATCGCGGGACACTTGCCGCCCAGTTCCAGAGTCACCGGCGTGAGGTGCGGTGCGGCACCCTCCAGGATCCGTCTGCCGATCTCCGGCCCACCGGTGAAGAGCACGTGGTCCATGGCCTGAGCCAGCAGAGCCTGGGTAGCGTCCGCCGCCCCCTCCACCACTGCGACGGCGGCAGGATCGAGGTACTGCGGGATCAGGCGGGCGAGCAGCGCTGAGGTGGCGGGTGTGTGCTCCGAGGGCTTGAGCACCGCGCAGTTGCCCGCCGCCACGGCCGCGACCAGCGGGCTGAGCGTGAGGTAGACCGGGTAGTTCCACGGCCCGATCACCAGCACGACGCCGAGCGGCTCGTACCGGTACTCCGCACGACCGGGCAGCATCGAGAGCGGCAGCCCGGTGCGCTGCTTGCGCATCCACCTGCGGAGGTGTTTGCGCGCGAACGCGGCCTCCGCCACGGTCGGCGCCACCTCGCCGAGCCACGCGTAGTGCGCGGTTCGCCCCTGGTCGGCGGCGAGGGCCTCAGCGATCTCGGACTCCCGCTCGGTGACGAGCCGCTCGATGGCGTCGAGCTGCTCCAACCGCCAGCCGATCGCGCGGGTGCGCCTGCTCGCGAAGGTCCTCCGCAGGCCTGCCACGACCTCCGCGACGTCCTGCACCTGCGACCCGGCCGAGCCGGGCAAGACCGACGTCATGATCGTGACCTCCTCGCCCGTCGCCGTGGCGGGGTCACCGCGGGGTGAACTCGCACCGCTGCTCCTGGATCCCGTTGATGAACGTACTCACGAGGTACTTGGGCTCTCCCACCGCCCGGATATCCGGGATCTGCGTGTAGAGCTCGCGGAAGATCGATCGCAACTGCGCCTTGGCCAGGTGGCTGCCGAGACAGTAGTGCACGCCGCCACCGCCGAATGCCACGTGCGGCCCCGGCGTGCGGGTGATGTCGAACTCGCGCGGTCTGTCGACCACCGTCTCGTCGCGGTTGCCCGAGCTGTAGAACATTGTGACCTTGTCACCGGGCTCGATCACCTGGCCGCCCAGCTCGAAGCGCTCGAGCGCGGTACGACGAAAGGTCATCACCGGGGATGCCCAGCGGACGAACTCCTCGATCGCCGGGCCGATGCGGGCATCGTAGTCGGCGAGCAGCCAGTCGCGCTGGGCCGGGTGGTCGGTCAAGGCGCGCAGTGTGTGGGTCGTCGTCTGCTTGGTCGTGTCGTTGCCGGCCACGCAGAGCAGCACGAAGAACGCGCGGATCTCGTCGTCGGTCAGGTGCTGACCGTCGACCTCAGCCCTCAGCAGCGCCGTGATCAGATCGTTCTCGGGCTTCTCCCGACGAGCGTCGATGACATCCTGACAAGCTCCGTGAAGCGCGACGATCCCATTCAACATCACGGTGGCCGAGTCGGACTCGGCGATCGTGTCGTCGTCGCCCCAGCCGACCATCGCGTTGGCGGCCTCGACGACCTCCTGCCTGCGGTCCTCCGGGATGCCGATCATCTCGGAGATCGTCCACAGCGGCAGCCGCGCGGACACCGCGTGTACGAACTCGACCTCGCCCTTGTCCCGGATGGCCTCGACGATCAGCCGCGCCTGGTTGGCGATCTGCTCCTCGATCAGCTTGACCCGCTTGGGAGTGAACACCGAACTGACCAGCTTGCGCACCTTCTGATGCCGGGGGTCGTCCATCGTGAGGATCGAGGTGGCCATCTCGAGGATCTCGTCCGGCATCTCCTCGAACGTCACTCCGCCCGACGCCGACGAGAAGACGTCGGACCGTCGGCTCACGGTGGTGATGTCCTCCGCGCGCACGACCGCCCAGTAGCCCGGCGAACCGTCGTCGCCTCCCATAACGGGGCTGTAGACGGGCCGTTGCCAACTGACGGGCGCCTCGGCCCGCAGCCGGGCGAAGGTCTCCTCCCGCTGATCGGGTGTCCTCCGCCAGAAGTCGTCCGCGGAGATGTCGATCGGGTGGTGGGTCCGGTTCTCGGCTATCGAGGTCATCGTCCCCCCTCAGCTCACGATGAGGTCGGAGCGGCCGTTGTCGGCCAGCATCTTCACGTAGCGCGGGTAGAGGTCCTTCGCGATCGGCGCGAGCTTCAGCAGTTGCGACGCCGACCCGCCGATCTTCACCTTGCCGCGGGCCATCGCCAGCGGCAGGCTGACCTTGCCCTGCCAGTACTGGTTCGCGGTGTCCGCGGTCATGCTGAGGGTCGCGTCCGAGTCGATGGCCGCCGCCTCACCGACCAGGATCTCCTTGCTCGCGAAGTCCACGCGCACAGTCGTGTCCGGATCGGTGTAGTCCATGCGGAGGCTCATCCCGGTCGCCGCCAGCTTCGGGCCGACGAAGTCGTCCTTCAGTGCCTCTTCGAAGATGCCGCCGAGGAAGTGGTGAACCTCGTCTGCTGCGTGGAAACCGCCCATGATCTCTCCCTTGAAAATCCGGCGCCCCGTCGACCGGAGCCTAACATAGACTGTTCTATGATCCTACGATCCGTCGGCGGCCAGGACCGCCTTCTTCAGCTCGCCCTTGACGAGCTTCCCCGTCTCGGTTCGCGGCAGGGAGTCGACGAACCTCACCTCCTTGGGCGCCTTGTAGGACGCGATACGCGCCTTCACGAAGCCGATCAGCGCGGCCTCGAGCTCGGACCCGGTCGCCGTGCCCGGCGACGGCTGCACGAAGGCGACCACCCGCTCCCCCATCTCCGGGTCGGGCAGGCCGATCACTGCGACGTCGTGCACAGCCGGGTGCAGGGCCAGCGCGTCCTCGGTCTCCTGGGGGTAGATGTTGACACCACCTGAGATGATCGTGAACGCCTTGCGGTCGGTGAGGAACAGGAACCCGTCCTCGTCGAGGTGCCCGATGTCGCCAAGCGTCGACCAGTTCTCGTGATCCGGGTGCTGCGCGGCTCGAGTCTTCTCGGGATCGTTGTGGTAGACGAAGACGACGGCCTCGCGCTCGACGAACACCAGACCCGTCTCCCCGGTCGGTAGCTCAGTACCGTCGTCCGCACAGATGTGCAGGACGCCGATCGCGGGCTTGCCGACCGTGCCGGGCTTCGCGAGCCAGCTCGCGCTGTCCACCATGGTCATGGTGTTGCCCTCGGTGGCGCCGTAGTACTCGACGAGGATGGGGCCCCACCACTCGATCATCTTCTGCTTCACCTCGACCGGGCACGGTGCGGCGGCGTGCACGGCGAGCTTGAGGCTCGACAGGTCATAGCTCTCGCGCACGAGGGCGGGCAGCTGCAACATCCGCACGAACATGGTCGGCACGAACTGGGCGTGCGTCACCTTGTGCTCCGCGATCGCGGCCAGGCAGCCCTCGGCGTCGAACCTCCGCTGGACCAGCACCGTGCCACCCGCGGCCTGCACCGCGGCGCACCAGCGAAGCGGCGCGGCGTGGTAGAGCGGGGCCGGGCTCAGGTAGACCGTCTGCGGGCTCATCCCGAAGGACTTCACCAGCAGCCCCATCATCGGGTCGCCGACCTCGGTGATCTGCGCGTCCGGGAGTGCGGGCCGAACCCCCTTCGGCCGCCCGGTCGTACCCGACGAGTACAGCATCGGCATGCCGTGCGGCTGGTCCTCGGGCGCGACGTCCGAGGCCGCCGCGAGTGCCTCCTCGTACGGCTCGAACCCGGCGACGCGGCCGTTGAAGGCGAGCTTCAGCGCGATCCTCGGGACGTTGGGCAGGACCTTCTCGGCCGTCTCGGCCTTGTTCGCGCTCACGATCAACGCCGTCGCGCCGGAGTCGTCCACGATGTAGGCGACCTCCTCCGGGGAGAGGTGATGGTTGATCGAGGTGATGTAGCAACCGGTGCGCAGCGCCGCCCAGAAGATCTCGAAGGCGCGCAGGTCGTTGTCCGTCAGCAGGGCGACGACGTCACCCCGGCCCAGGCCGGCTTCCCGCAGCACGTTGGCGAGGCGGACGGACTGCTCCTCGAGCCGCCCGTAGGTGAGCGACTCGCCGGTGTCGAGCATCAGGGCGGCGACCTGGTCGGGCGCCGTTGCGGCGTGCGTTCCGGGATACATCGGGTACCTCCGCGGGGGATCGATGGTTGGGTTCAGAGTCGCCGGGCGCGCACCCACAGGCCGCGCCAGCGGGCCGCCCACCACTGAAGCCGGGCCGCCCACAGGTGCTCGCGGCGGTAGCGGGTCATGCCGGGGGCAGCGCGTCGAACGAGTCGTTGTGCAGCACCTGGTCCGCGTGGCGACGCAACATGGTGGAGAACATCCGGTCCCCGCGCTCGGTCTGCTCCACCTGGACGGCGGTGACCATCGTGACCACGAAGCCCGCGAAGGCGTGTGCCCGGTAGGCCGTGACGCAGTCCTGCCAGGAGAAGACGTCTACACCGCCCGCGAGCAACTCATCGTGGTACTCCCGCAGGAGGTCGAACTCGTGGGCGCGTCGGTCGGACTCGGTCAGCCCGTTGCCGAGGAAGTAGCTGACGTCGGCCACCGGCGGCCCGGGCATCAGCCCCTGCCAGTCGACGATCACCAGCGGGTCCGCGGCGTCGTCCGGCCGGAAGAGCATGTTGTCCAGCCGGTAGTCACAGTGCCAGAGGCACTGCCTGGTCAGGGTGGACAGCCAGCGCGGGAACGCCTCGACGAACCGGTCCCCGATGGCGAGGTGCTCCTCGGGGACCAGGTCGGCGTACCGCGCCCGACATCCGGCCTGCAGTGCAGGCAGGTTCGCTCCCAGGTGCCCCCAGAAGGGCTTCGGGTCTCGCTGCCACGGCAGGTCCAGGATCTCCGGGCGCCCCCACGACGACGCGTGCAGCCGGGCCGCCTGTCGGACCGCCAGGGCGGCGCCCGTGGTGGTCGCGCCCGTCAGCTGGTCCTGGATCTCCACCGGGTCGATGTCCTCGAGCAGCAGCACGAAGTCCTGCTCGTCGGCAGAGACGCCCAAGTGGTAGCAGGTGGGGGTCCGGACCGTCAGGCGGTCGGCGATGTCCCGGTAGAAGTCGACCTCGGTCGCGTAGAGCCGGGCACCCCGCGCGAACTCGAGGCTTGCGGGGTCCTTGGACGGCAGCTTCGCCACCAAGGTGGCGGGCGCGCGGCCCGCGTCGCCCGAGTAGGTTGGGATCAGCCGGTGGCACTCCGCGATCTGGCCGCTGCCGACCCGCTCGGTGCGCAGTGCGGTCACCTCGACGTCGGCGGGAAGCACCGACCGATGGAGCACGTCGGTCAACCTCTGAGGGTCAATCGCCTCGGCGGAGAACATCGAGTCGGTCGTGGCGGGGGAATTCATCGTTGAATCTCCTTGTTGGGGCGGTTGGGACGGATTCAGTCCTCAAGCTTGAGCGCGGCGGTGGGGCAGCCGCTGACGGCGGCTTCGACCGCGTCCCGGTCCTCGGGCGACACGTTCTCCCGCAGGACGACGAGCTCGCCGTCGTCGTCGATCTCGAAGTGGTCGGGGGCCAGGGACTCGCAGACGCCCAGGGCGGTACACAGCGACCGGTCGACGACGATCTTCACGGGATCTCCCTCTTCGAGGCCTCGGCGGCCTGCGCGATGGCGGACGGTGGTGTGGTGGCGTACTCCTTGACGACCGGGCCGAGCTGGTGCGGTGTCGCGCCGTGCAGGATGACCCCGTCGACGCCCAGGTCGAACTGCGCGCGGACGGCGGCTGCGCACTCCGCGGGGGTTCCCGTCGCGGACGGGGCGAGCCACTCGTCGGGCAACAGCTCGGCGACGTGCGCCAGCTCCTCGTCCGATGCCGCGCCGTCCAGCAGGCCCCGGAAGCCGGCGACCAGCGAGTCCTCCCGAAACCGCCGCAGCACAGCGGGATCCCAGTCGTTCGTGTGGACCATCAGGTCGCCGTACATCTGCAGGTAGGTGGCGAGCCGGCCGACCATCTTGCGACGTTGCTCGACCTCCGAGAGGTGGTCGCCCACCGTGGCCAGACACGCCCAGACCTTCACTGCATCCGGGTCGCGACCGACCCGCTCGGCGGCGGACTTCACGGTGTCGACGCATCGCCGGGTGGTCTCGTCGGTGAAGAAGGTGTGCAGCACGACGGTGTCGAAGACCCGCCCGGCCAGGTCGAGCGTGCGCGGCCCGAAGGCGACCAGCCCCAAGGGGATGTCCTCGTCGAACGACGAGTCCAGCGCGAGCAGCCTGTAGTCCCCGGCCGGGCCCGAGTGACCGACGATCGCCTCGCCCCGCCACAGCCTGCGCATCAGACCGGCGAAGTCCTCGAGTTCCGCCGTCGTGATCGCCGGCAGCCCGAACATGTCGTACATGACCTTCGCGCCCCGCCCCAGTCCGAGGGTGAACCGGCCACCGGTCAGCCGGTGCATGGTGGTCGCGAACGACGCGGTGACCAGCGGGTGGCGGGTGTTGGAGTTCGTCGCAGCAGTGACGATCTGCAGCGAGCTGCTGACCGCGCCCGCCGCACCGCTCAGGCTCGCCGCCTCCTTGATGTTCCACCGCTCGGACAGGAAGGCGGACCCGAGCCCGAGCCGCTCGGCCTCCGCCACCTGGTCGATCAGGTCGCGTGGTGACTCCGGCGCCCCCGCCAGGAGGTAACAGCCGAGCTCCGGGTGTGACACGGTGCTGCCCTGCATGTCGTTCACTCCTGACGTCGGCGTCACAGAAGGGGCCACGAACGGTGTGTCGACTATCACCCCTACATTGGCACAAAGAAATCAGCCGAGGGAAGTCGGGTCGAACACCGTGTACGGCAGCGTAACATAGACGACTCTATCATCCAAGGGCGGACGACGGCTCGTGCACGTGCGATGCTGACACCGCCCGCACCGCCCGAGGGGGAGGACGTCCTTGCCGCACTACGTCAGTCGAGACGACTACTTCGAGGCGGCGATCGCGATCTTGTCCGAGGTCGGCTACAAGGGCCTCAAGATGACGGCGCTGCACCAGCGCCTCGGCGTGACCAGCGGCTCCTTCTACAACTACTTCCGCAACTGGCCGGACTTCGTCGCCCAGTTCCTGGAGCACTGGGGTGGCCGCACCGACCGGATCGCCGAGCTGGCCGCTGCGCCCGGCGACCCGCTCGATCGGCTGGAGCTGCTGCGCAAGCTCGCGCGCACCGTCCCCCACGACGCGGAGGCCGCGATCCGGGTCTGGAGCACGATCGACCCGGCCGTCGCTGCGATTCAGCGCGACGTCGACCGGCGCAGGCTCACGCTGATCCGAGGCGCTGTCGCGGAGATCGTCGGCGCCGACGCGGACATCGACGGACTCGCCCGCTTCTGTCTGGCCCTCGTCGTCGGCACTCAACAGCTCGGCAGCCCGGTGGACGTCGAGATGCTCGACGATCACCTCGAGCGGTTCATCCGCATGGTCATGGGCGGCGGGGGGGGCGCGGCCCACCCCCCCCCCAGTAGGCCCGCGGGACCGAGGGGCCG
>NZ_JBEZDN010000009.1:0-57510 GCF_040648315.1 Pseudonocardia sp. NPDC049154 | reverse complement strand
GTTCGGCGTGGCCGGGCTCGGGGTGGCGACGCTGCTCCCCGCCGCCATGCACGCCGCCGACGAGCAGCCGGGTCTGCCCACCGGGGCCGGCCTGACGGTCGTCCGCCGCCCATGACGGCCCGCGGACCGTAGCGGCGACTTGGGCTCCTCAGAGTCCCAGGTCGCGGCCGATGATCTCCTTCATGATCTCGGTCGTGCCGCCGTAGATCGTCTGGATCCGCGCGTCGGCGAAGGAGCGGGAGATCGGGTACTCGCGCATGTAGCCGTACCCGCCGTGCAGCTGCAGACAACGGTCCGCCACGCGGACCTGTAGCTCCGTCGTCCACCACTTCGCCTTGGCCGCTTGAACCGCGGTGAGCTCGCCTCGGGAGTGCAGCCCCACGCAGTGGTCGACGAACACCCGGGCGATGTCCACCTCGGTGTGCAGCTCGGCGAGGAGGAAACGGCTGTTCTGGAAGCTGCCGATGGGCCTGCCGAAGGCCTTGCGCTCGGTGACGTACTCCATCGTGCGGGCGAGCATGCCCTCGCATGCGGCCACCGCTGTCGTCGCGAGCGACAGACGCTCCTGCGGGAGGTTGCGCATCAGCTGGAAGAAGCCCTGGCCTTCCTCCCCCAGTCGGTGCGCGGCGGGCACCCGGACGTCGGTGAAGTGCAGCTCGCTGGTGTCCTGGCCGTGCAGGCCGAGTTTGTCCAGGTTGCGCCCGCGCTCGAAACCAGGGGAGTCGGTCTCGACCACCAGCAGCGTCAGGCCGCGGTGCCGGTCCTCCGAGGTGCGTGTCGCGACGACCACGAGGTCCGCGTTCTGCCCGTTCGAGATGAACGTCTTGGAGCCGTTCACCACGTAGTCCGCGTCGTCGCCCGACCCATCGCGCACGGCACGCGTGGCGATGCCGGAGAGGTCACTCCCGGTGCCGGGCTCGGTCATCGCGATGGCGCCGATCAGCTCCCCGGAGGTCATCCCCGGCAGCCACCGCTTCTTCTGCTCCTCGTTGGTCAGATCGAGCATGTACGGGCCGACGACGTCGTTCTGCAGGGCGAGGCCGAGTCCGGCCGACGCGTAGCCCGCGCGACCGAACTCCTCGTTGAGGACGGCGTTGAACCGCCAGTCGTCGATGCCCGCGCCGCCGTACTCCTCGGCGGTCGAGAACATCAACATCCCGCTCTCGCCCGCCTTGCGGAACATCGAACGGTCGACGAGCTTGGCCGCCTCCCACTCGTCGTTGTGCGGGGTGACCTCGGCCTGGATGAAGGACTGGACGGTCTCGCGGAACAGCTCGTGGTCGGGTTCGTACACGGCGCGGTCAGTCATGCTCACCGCCGGGCAGGAACAGGTCGATCTTCAACGCGTCGTCGGAGGCCGCGGCACCGTAGCGGTAGCCGGCGAAGTCGGCGACACCTGCCTCCCGCAGCACGTCCTCGTCGAGGTAGGTCTGGCCGGTGACCTCACCCGGCTTGCGGGCGAGGATGGCATGAGCGGCATCGGCCATGATCTCGGGGCGTCGGGAGACGGCCATCGCCGCGTCACCGCCCACGATGTTCTGCACCGCGGCGGTCGCGATCGTCGTGCGGGGCCAGAGGCAGTTCGCGCTGAGCGGGACCGGATGCTCCTGGTGTGCCAGCCCGACCGTGAGCATGGTCATCGCGTACTTGCTGACGGTGTACGGCGCGTGCCTGCCGAACCACACCGGATCCAGGTTCAGCGGCGGCGACAGGGTCAGGACCTGGGCGTGCTCGGAGCGGTGCAGGTGCGGCAGCGCCGCGCTGGACAGCGCGAACGTCCCGCGGGCGTTGATGTCCAACATCAGGTCGTAACGCTTCATCGGCAGCTTGCCGAGCGGGGCCAGCGCGATGGCAGAGGCGTTGTTGACCACGATGTCGAGCCCGCCGAAGGTGTCGACGGTCCTCTGGACCGCGCCGGCGACGGACTCCTCGTCCCGGACGTCGCCGACGATGGCGAGGCCCTGGCCGCCCGCGGCCTGGATCTCCTCGACGGCGGTGTGCACCGTGCCGGGCAGTCGGGGGTCGGGGGTGTCCGTCTTGGCCAGGATCGCGATGTTCGCGCCGTCCTGTGCGGCCCGCACGGCGATGGCCAGGCCGATCCCGCGGCTCCCGCCGGACATCAGAATCGTCCGGCCTGCCAGCGGCTTGTCGGTGGCGCTCATGCGTAGGTCTCCCCTCGGTCTGCCTTCTCCACGAGCGACAGCGGCGGGTCGAAACGCTCGCCGTAACGCTCGGCGAGCTGCCGCGCGCGGGCGACGAACCCGGGCAGGCCGCCCTCGTACTGGTTGATGTACTGCAGGACCCCGCCCGTCCAGGCCGGGAACCCGATGCCCAGGATCGAGCCGACGTTGGCGTCGGCGACCGACCGGAGCACCCCCTCGTCGAGACAGCGGACGGTGTCCAGCGCCTCGGCGAAGAGCATGCGCTCCTGCATGTCGACGAACGGCACCTCGCTGGTCGGCCCGAAGTGCTCGACGAGCCCCGGCCACAGACCCGCCTTGCGGCCGTCGGCGTACTCGTAGAAGCCCGCGCCGCTCGAGCGGCCCCCGCGACCGAAGTCGTCGATCATCGCATCGATGACGGCGTGCGCCGGGTGCGCGGGCTTCTCGATGCCCACCGCCCGGTAGCCTTCGATGGTCTCCTGACGGATCTTGCGGCACAGGGTGAGGGTGAGCTCGTCGACCAGGGCGAGAGCGCCGACCGGGTAGCCCGCCTGGGTGGCCGCCTGCTCCACCGACGCCGGGTGCGCGCCCTCACCGACCATCGACACAGCCTCGTTGACGAACTCCAGGATGACCCGGCTGGTGAAGAAGCCCCGGCTGTCGTTCACGACGATCGGCGTCTTCGCGATCTGCCGGGCGACGTCGACGGCCTTCGCGAGCGTGGCGTCGCTGGTCTTCTCCCCGACGACGATCTCCAAGAGGGCCATCTTGTCGACCGGCGAGAAGAAGTGGAGCCCGACGAAGTTCTCCGGCGCGGGCAGCCCCTCGGCCAGCCCGGTGATCGGCAGCGTCGAGGTGTTGGAGGCGATCAGCGCGTCGGGCGCGAGGTGCGGCAGCACCTCGGCCAGCACCCGCTTCTTGAGCTCGGGGTCCTCGAACACGGCCTCGATGACGAGGTCGGCGCCCGCGGCGTCGGCGACATCGGCGCTCGGGTGGATCCGGGCGAGCAGGGCGTCGCGCTTCTCGGGCGTGCTGCGGCCCTTCGCGACGGCCTTGTCCAGGATCGCGGCACTGTAGGCCTTGCCCTTCTCGGCGGCCTCGATCGACACGTCCTTGAGGACGACCTCGAGGCCCGCCTTGGCGCTGACGTAGGCGATCCCCGCGCCCATCATCCCGGCGCCGAGCACGACCAGCTTGCGGGCGGTGTGCGGCGGGTAGCCCTCCGGCCTGCTCGCGCCACGGTTGATCGCCTGCATGTCGAAGAACATCGACTTGATGATGTTCGCCGACACCTGACCGCAGATCAGGTCCGCGCAGTAGCGAGACTCGATGATCAGGGCGTTGTCGAGGTCCACCTGAGCGCCCTCGACCGCCGCGGCGAGCAGCGCCTGTGGGGCGGGCGAGGGGGCACCGCGGGACTGCTTGCGCAGGACGGCGGGCAGGCTCGGCAGGACTGCGGCGAGCTTCGGCGACGACGGGTCACCGCCCGGGATCCGGAACCCCTTCACGTCCCAGGGCTGGGTGGGCGACGGGTTGGTCGCGATCCATCGTCGGGCGGCGGCGAGCAGCTCGTCAGTGCTCGTGACGACCTCGTCGACCAGTCCCTTCTCCGCCGCCTCGGCGGGTCGGAACTTCTTCCCGGTCAGCAGGACGTCTTGCAGGGCGGGGATCAGTCCGAGCATGCGGACCGTCCGGGTGGTGCCACCCCCGCCGGGCAGCAGGCCCAGCGTGACCTCGGGAAGACCCACGGACACCCCCGGACCGTCGAGTGCCACGCGGTGATGGCAGGCGAGCGCGATCTCGTAGCCGCCGCCGAGCGCCGCCCCCGCGATCGCGGCGACCACCGGCTTGCCGAAGGTCTCCAGGCGGCGCAGCTCGGACTTGACGCTGTCGAGCATCGCGCGGACGTCGTCGAGCTGTTCGGCTGTCGCACGCATCATCATGCCCAGGTCGCCACCCGCGAAGAAGGTCTTCTTCGCCGAGGTGACGATCACGCCGGAGATCGCCTCGCGTTCGGCGTAGAGGTGGTCCACCACGGCGGGCAGCTCGCGGCGGAACCGCTCGTTCATTGTGTTGGCGGACTGGTCTGGGTCGTCCATCGTCAAGGTGACGACGCCGTCCCCGTCGAGGTCCCAGCCGAACATCGGGTGCTCATGGGCGGTGCTCATGATCGGTGAACTCCTGTCTCCGCTGGTCCGGTTCAGATGCGCTCGATGAGCGTGGCCACGCCCATGCCGCCGCCGATGCAGAGCGTCACGACCGCCCGACGCTGCTGGCGGCGCTCGAGCTCGTCGAGCATGGTCCCGACGAGCATCGCCCCGGTGGCGCCGAGCGGGTGCCCCATGGCGATCGCGCCGCCGTTGACGTTGACCTTCTCCGCGGGCAGCTCGAGTTCCTTCGCGTACTTGAGCGCGACCGCGGCGAACGCCTCGTTGATCTCGAACAGGTCGATGTCGTCCACGGTAAGGCCCGCGGTGGCCAGGAGCTTGCGAGTGGCCGGGATCGGCCCGGTGAGCATGATCGTCGAGTCCGCGCCCGAGGTCGCGGTGGCCACGACGCGTCCGCGCGGGGTCAGCCCGAGCTCGGCGCCCGCCTGCTCCGTGCCGATCAGCACGAGCGCCGCCCCGTCGACGATGCCCGACGAGTTCCCGGCGTGGTGGACGTGGTCGATCCGCTCGATCCAGTGGTAGCGCTGCAACGCCACAGCGTCGAAGCCACCCTGCTTGCCCATGGTCGCGAACGACGGCTTGAGACTTCCGAGGGACTCCAGTGTGGAGTCGGGTCGCATCAGCTCGTCGCGGTCGAGCACGATGGATCCGTTCAGGTCTCGCACCGGGACGATCGACTTCTCGAAGTAGCCACCCGACCACGCTGCAGCAGCCCGCTGCTGGCTTTGCAGCGCATACGAGTCGACCGTCTCCCGGTCGAAGCCCTCGATCGTGGCGATGAGGTCCGCGCTCACGCCCTGCGGGATGAACGACGTCGAGAGGTTGGTGGCGGGGTCGTTCATCCAGGCGCCGCCATCGCTGCCGAGCGGCAGCCGTGACATGGACTCGACGCCGCCGGCGAGAACCATCTGGTCCCAGCCCGAGCGCACCTTCTGAGCAGCCGTGTTGACAGCCTCCAAGCCTGATCCGCAGAACCGGTTGATCTGCAGGCCGGAGACCGTGTCGGGCAGGCCCGCGGCCAGCGCGGCCGTCCGGGGCAGCACTGAGCCCTGGTCCCCGACCGGGGACACGATGCCCAGCACGATGTCGTCGATGATCGCCGGATCCAGTTCGGGATGACGGGCCCGGAGCTCGTCGATGAGCCCCACGACGAGCGAGACCGGCTTGATGGTGTGCAGGGAGCCCGAGCTCTTACCGCGACCACGCGGGGTGCGGATCGCGTCGTAGATCAGCGCTTCCGAGGCAGGTGCGGACATCATTGCTCCGTCCAGGCGGGTACGCGGTGCGAGGCACCGCAAGACGGGGGATACGGTAATCTAGGGAACGTTCACTAGGCAAGTTCGGACACGCCGTCCCGGGAGTGCCGCCGCTCCCACGACCCTTCCGTGGAGGCCCGTGTGACTCAGGCCCGCATCTCGACCAGGCGACGGTCCCCAGAGCGGCGAGTCGAGCTCGCAGCAGCAGCAGCCGAGCTCTTCTTCCGGCGGGGCTACCACCGGGTGTCGGTGGCGGACGTGGCCGCCGCCGTCGGGGTCACGGCGCCCGCGGTATACCGGCACCACGCGGGCAAGCAGGCTCTGCTCGCCGCCGCGGTACACAGTGGGCTCGATGTCGCCGAGGCCGCGCTCGAGGAGGGCGGCGACCTCGACCGGGTACTGGAGAACCTCGCAGGTGCCGCGTTGGAGCGCCGGGACGTGTGGGTGTTGCTCTCACGCGAGCTCCGCTTCCTCGCACCAGAGTCCCGCGACGAGGTCCAGCGGCGGGTCGACGGAGTGGCCCACGTCCTCGACGAGGCGGTGGTGGCCGAGCGGCCGGCCGCACCGGCTGGCGACCGTCGCCTGCTGGTGACGGCCGCGCTCGCGGTCCTCTCCGCCCCGTCGCTGTGGCAAGCGCAGCTGCCCCGGGCCGAGTACCGCCGCGAGCTCGCGCGGGTCGCGGCCGCCGTGTGTCGGGCCGAGCTGTCCCAACAGGTCCCAGAGGCGCCAGCGCGGCCCGCGCGGCGCCGGGCCCGACACCGCGGCGAGGAGCTTCTGGAGGTCGCCATCGAGCTGTTCCACGAGCGCAGCTACGACGCGGTGAGCCTCGACGACATCGGCGCGGTCGTGGGCATCGCCGGTCCGAGCATCTACCACCATTTCCCGACGAAGGCGGACATCCTCGTCGCGGCGTTCAGCCGCGCCACGGAGTCGCTCTCGCGGAGTGGGAGCGCGCCGGCCCCGGTCGACGCCCGGTCCGTCCTGGCGGAACGGGTCGCCGACTACACCGCGCTCGGCATCGACCAGCGCGCGCTGTTCGGTGTGTACGTCTCGGAGGCCATCCACCTGCCGCCCGAGGCGGGCAGGCGGATCAACGCCGCCCTGCGCGCGGACTTCGAGGACTGGGTGTCGGCCCTGCGGGCGTGCACCCCGGCGCTGGACGCGGACCAGTGCACATTGCGGGTCGGCGCTGCCCGGTCCATCGTGAACGACCTGGTGCGCCTGGGCCGGTTCCACGCCCGCCCGGCCATCTCCGCGGAGATCAGGCAGCTCGCCCTCGTCGCGATGTCGTCGCCGGCCGGGTGAGGCCGCCCGGTCAGCGCGCGGCGCGGGCGCGGGCGAACTCGAGCGCCTCGGTCCAGGTGGCCCGCTTCGCGATCTGCTTGCGGTACTTCATGATCTCGGCCTGCCGGTTCAAGGTGAGCGCACCGGTCAACCGGTCACCGGTTCGGTAGAGGGCCACGAACGAACCCTCCTCCGGCCCGCCGGAGACGACCTCGACCTCGTCGCTGCCGGGGATCCCCACGAACTGGATGCGGCTGTCGTACCAGTCCGACCAGAAGTAGGGCACGGTCTGGTACGGCTTGGCGGCGGTCGGGTCGAGGGCGTTGCGGGCGGCGCTCGCGCCCTGCTCCGCGGCGCTCGTCCAGTGCTCGATCCGCATCGCGGCGTCGAAGAGCGGGTTGTGCCAACGAGCTACGTCACCCGCGGCGTACACGCGTCCCACGCCCGTCCACAGGGTCTCGTCGCACACGATGCCGTTGTCGAGCGGCAGCCCCGCTGAGGCCAGCCAGTCGGTCTCGGGGAAGGCCCCGATCCCGACGACGACCAGGTCGGCGAGCAGGACCGTGCCGTCGGCGAGGCGCACGCCCCTCACCCGGCCGTCGGCCTCCTCGAGCCCGTCCACGGCGACTCCGCACCGCACCTCGGTGCCATGCGCGCGGTGCAGGTCAGTCAGCGCCTCTCCCATGGCGGTGCCGATGGCCCGGACCAGCGGGGTCGGCATCGCCTCGACGACGGTCGCGGACAGGCCGCGTTTCCGCGCGGCCGACGCCACCTCGGACCCGATGAAGCCCGCCCCGATCACCACGGTGCGGGCGCCGCCGTCGAGCGCGGCACGCACAGCGAGCGCGTCGTCGAGGGTGCGCAGCGTGTGGACGCCCGCGAGGTGGTCGGCGCCCGGCAGCGTCCGCGCCCGCGCGCCGGTGCAGAGCACGGCGGCGTCGAAGGGCACCTCGCGGTCGCCCACCGCCAGGGCGCCGCGGTCGGCGTCCAGCGCGGTGGCGGGCTCGCCGAGCAGGAGCTCGACCTCGAGCTCCGCGAGGCTCTCCTGCTCGCGGTAGGTCACCGACGGCGCGTCGGCGGCGTCGAGGCACGCCTTCGACAGCGGGGGCCGGTCGTACGGGAGGTGCTCCTCGGCCCCCACCAGCGTCAGCCGCCCGTCGAAGCCCGCCCTGCGCGCGGCCTCGACCGCGCGGAGCCCCGCCAGGGAGGCTCCGACCACCACCATGTCGCGCACCGGTCCGGTTCGCTCGTCCGTCATGCTCTCCCTCGCTCCGTCGCGTCCGACCCTCGGCCCTCGAAGTTAACCACGGCTAGCCTGACCGCGGTCGCCGCCAGTGCCCGTCCTCACCCGCGTACGGTCAGCCCGCCCTGCGGGGCTGGGCGCGACCCGCCCCTGGCGAGGATCGCGCCGGAGACCGCCACCGGATCGTTGATCATCGAGATGTGGCCGACCCCGCGCAGCGCCACGAGTTCCGCGCCGGGCAGCGTCGGCGCGACCATCGTGTGGTGGCACTCCAGGAGGGGCAGCATCGGCTGACAGGCCCGCCAGGACATCCCCAGCCCGTGCAACAGCACCTGTGTGGAGCCGGACTCCGGAATGGACGTTGAAGGCCACGACGACCCCCTTCGTGACCGACTGGTAATGCACAGGACCGTAACGTCGATCCACCGTTCGCGTCCCCTGATGGAATCCGACCGAACATCGCGTTTCACTGTTCTTCCGCACTAGGCCGAGCATGATTTCCGACCGCCGGGCCGGTCAGAGGGGACCCGACGGGGCACACATCCCGCCGACGGACGCGTTCTACCTGTATGGCGAGTCCGAGAGCTGCTCGAGCTCGCGGCGACCTTCCACGAGGCCCCGCTCCCCCGACCGCCCGATGTGGGAGGCGCGGCTGCTCGAGGGCCTCGCCGACGGCCGGTTCGCGCTGTCCACGTCGTTCCACCACTCGCTGTTCGACGGCGTCACCAGGGGCCGCCAGCTCCTCGGTGGGCTGTCCACGGACCCGGACGACGCTCCTGCAACCCGGCCTGGATCGAGCCGTCGCGGACCTCGACGGGCGGCAGCCGACCGGCTGCCGCCTCCGCCGGTGACCTCGTGCGCGGGGTGGCGGTCAGCACGCTGGCCCTGCTCAGGTCCGCACCCGCGCTGGTCAGGGCGTGTGTATCCGCGGCGGCCGGGCCGCCCGAGTCCCCCTGCCGTTCTCCGCGCCGCCGACCATCCTCACCGTCTGGTCCGGTCCGGTCCGGTCCGGTCCGGTCGGGGCGGCGCGGAGGTCCGCGGGAGACGGCTGGGACCGCAAGCGGCTCCGCGAGGTCGCCCGTTGCTCCGGCACGACGTCGAACGACGTGGCCATGGCGATGTGCGGCGAAGCCCTCCGGCGCTACCTCGCCGAACAGTCCTCCCTCCCCGACGACCCGCTCGTCGCCATGGTGTCGGTCGCGTTCGACCCGTACCGGAAGGACGAGGGGGGGGCGAGGCAATGCGTGGACGGTTGTGCTCTGCAACCTGGCCACCGACGTCGAGGACCCGCTCGAGCGCCTGCAGCGGGTGCACCGCTCGATGCGGTCGAACAAGCAGCTGCTGAGCGGCCTCGACCGCACCACCGCCACCACGCTGGGCGCCCCGACGATGGCCGGCGCCGCATTCGCCTGTTTCCCGTGCTCCCTCAGCCGCCGCGCCCCGCCTTCAACCCCGATCATCTCGAACGTGGCTCACCCTCTACCTCGACGGCTGCCGCCTCACCCACAACAACCCGTCCACCTCGACGCCGGGCCCGCGGCGCTCGAGAAGGAGACGACCTGAGCGCGCGGACCGCGGCGCGGCGCTGGCTTGACCATGTGACATAGATCAGTCTATGTTGCGGACGACCATTCGAGTCCTTCCGTTCGGCGCCGAACCGCGATGACGTCCTGACACCCGGGCAACGCTGCCGACGGCGAACAACCGCGTTCTCCACGCGGGAAAGGATGTCCATGGACGTACAGGGACTGCGCTGCCTCGTCACCGGCACCGCGTCGGGAATCGGCGATGCGGTGGTCCGCAGGCTGACCGCCGGCGGCGCCGAGGTGGTGAGCCTCGACCGCAACAAGCCGACCGCGGATGTCGCCCAGCACGTCGAGGTGGACCTCGCCGACCCGGCGAGCATCGACGCCGCGCTGGCGCAGATCGACGGCGAGTTCGACGTGCTGGCGAACGTCGCGGGCATCCCGGGCACGCTGCCCGGCGAGCTCGTCTTCAAGGTCAACTTCCTCGGCATGCGACACCTGGTCGAGTCGATCTTCACCCGACTCCGGACCGGCGGCTCGATCGTGATCGTGTCCTCCACCGCGGGCTTCCAGTGGCCGGAGCGCGTGGACCTGCTCAAGGACCTCCTCGGAGCCGAGACGTTCGAGGACGGCGTGAAGTGGTTCGCCGAGCACGCTCCGTCGGGCAACGCCTACAACTTCTCCAAGGAGGCCGCCACTTTCTACACCCTCGCCATGGGTGGAGCGGTGCGCGACATCAACGAACTCCGGATCAACGCCGTGCTTCCCGGGCCGGTGGAGACGCCGATCCTGGCCGACTTCGAGCAGTCGATGGGCAAGGACACCCTCGACGGCGTCAAGGCCTTCCTGGGCAGGCACGCCACCGTCGACGACATCGCTCCGGCCATCGTGTTCCTCGCGTCGCGGGACTCCCGGTGGATCAACGGCACCTCGATCATCGCGGACGGCGGTATCTCGGGCGCCCTACTGACGGGGCTTGTCCCGCCCCCGGACGACTTCTGAGCAGGCACATCAGTCGAAGGGGCCCCAGAACGCCGGGGCGTCGCGGTGGCCGGACCCGCGGCGCCCCGGGTCTGTGACCTCGCCCACCGGCGCCCGGGAATGCGGCGAACCGCCGTCCAGGCGGCTTGCGGCGCAACCTAGTAGACATTAACTTACAGAGCCGGAACCAGGCTTTCCGACGCATCCGGTAGCCGACTCATGCGGCACCAGCGGATCCGCCTGACGACGACCGACCTGACGACGACGAAGAGGTATCACCGTGACCGAAGACGGAGCTGTCCGGGCGAGTGTCGCCGACGGCGTCGGCACCATCACCTTCGACCGGCCCAAGCGGCGCAACGCGCTGAGCCTGGAGCTGTTCGGGGCGATGGCCGACCAGCTCGACGCCTGGCGGAACGACGACGAGGTCGCCGCAGTCATCCTCACCGGCGGCGACGACGTCTTCTCCGCCGGGCTGGACCTCGACCTCCAGTCCGGGTTCACCCAGGAGAGCCGCAAGGTCTACTCCGAGACGTGCCTGCGGGTCTACGGCACGCTGCTGGACTACCCGAAGCCCACGATCGCGGCCTGCGCGGGCCCCACCCTCGGCGGCGGCTGCGACATCGCGGTGTTCTGCGACATCCGGATCGGTGCCGAGAACGGGATCTTCGGGTTCCCGCAGATCAAGTTCGGTCTCACCCCGTACTTCTCCCCGCTGTGGAAGATCGTCGGACTCAGCCAGGCCAAGCTGCTGACCTTCTCCGGCGACCGCATCGACGCGCACGAGGCGCTCCGCATCGGTCTCATCGACCGGCTCGTCCCGACCGGCGAGGTCGTCGCCGCCGCCACGCAGCTCGCTCAGTCCATCGCGGGGACCACGACCAAGTCCGCGATGTTCAATAAGGAGATGGCGCTGCGCGCGCCCGCCATGGACCCGATCAGCGCGCTGTCGTTCGAGACCAGCATGTACCGCGAGATCATCTGGCACCCGGACATCGTCGACCGGATCGGCGAGGCGTTCGGGAAGATCCACAAAGGCGGCTAAGCCCCCTCGCACCACCCCCGGGGCGCACGTCCGCGGCGAGACAGCGCCGGCTCGCCATGCACGTGCGCCCCGCACCTCCCCGAAGGGACGAATCGTGACCTCCGAGATCGCGGCGCGCGTCGAGTCCGCACCCCTCGTCCGGACGAACGAGACGAGGTGCGGGCCCCGCACCCGGGCCGGGACCCCGGTGCCGCCGGGCTACCTCGGTCTGCTCGACGAGGTGCGCACGCTCCTCGACCTGCTCGGTGGCGCCGTGCCGAGCGCGCCGCTGGTGCACGAGGCCACCACGCGGATCGCGGCCCTCAACGGCGCCCTCGCCGAGTGCCAGGTCGAGGAGGAGGCCCAGCTCTCCGGCCGGCTGGTCGAGGCGCGCGGCCGCGGTCAGCTCCTCATCCCGCCGCTTGTGGTCGACACCGTCGACGACACGTCCGCGACCGGGCGCGTCGTGTTCGGACGTCACCACCTCGGGAACGGCGGGGCCGTGCACGGCGGCGCCGTCCCGCTGCTCTTCGACGAGCTACTGGGCAGGCTCGCCCTCGTCGGTGGCCGGCCGCGCTCGCGCACGGCGTTCCTGAACGTCGACTACCGCTCCGTCACGCCGATCGACCGCGAGCTGCGGGTGGCGGCCAGGGTGGATCGGGTCGAGGGCCGGAAGCACTTCCTCTCCGGGACGGTCCACGACGGTGAGCGGCTGTGCGCCGAGGCCACCGCCCTGTTCGTGGCGCTGCGCCCCGGCCAGCCCTGAGCCACCCTGACCGCACCGGCCCTGACGCACCGGGCCCGTCAGCGGCGCAGCAGCAGGGCGAGCTCCGTGCGCGACCGGCACCCGGTCGCCGCGAGCCCCGCGCTCACGTACTTCTTCACTGTGTCCTCGCTCAGCCCGAGCCTGCGAGCCGCGTCGGCGTTGGTGCACCCGACGGCGACGAGCTCCACCACCTCGCGCTGGCGGTCGGTGAGGTCGGCGAGGCCGTCGGCCGGGCGGTGCCGCGGGAGCAGCCGGGTCAGGGCCGAGAGCCTGCGGGACAACAGGATCGGCACGGCCGGGTGCACGTCGACCGGCTCGGCGGCGCCGCGGGTCCCGAACATCCCGACGATGCCGACGCCGTCGTCGCGCAGGTCCAGCAGCATGGAGGCCGAGCGTTCGAGCCCGCGCGGCGCGATGAACTCGCGGACGTAGACCTCGGCCCGACCCGGCAGCGGCCCCAGGCTGGTCAGGGTCGCGGCGCCGACCCGACGCATGCGGCGCACCGCCGCGGGCGTGGCGTAGACGTCCGACAGGCTCCAGCGCTCGTGGTACTCCGCGAGCCAGCGCTGCTCGCGGCTCCCGCAAACCATGACGACGGCGGGATCGAGGAACGCCTCGTCGAGCCCGCGCCCCTCGAAAAACGTCGCGATGCGGACCCCTAGCACCAGCTGCAGAGCTTCGACCAGCTGTTCCTTGAACTCCGGCAGCGACCCCGCCCGGTCGCAGCGTTCGAGCACCGCGTTCACCCGGTCGTAGTCGCCGACCGTCAGGCCCGTCCGGCCCGGCTCTCCCCGCAGCTCCGTCATGCGCACCTCGTTGTCGCCACATGCCCGCCGCATCCACGGTGGTGCCGAGCCAGGTTAACCGCTGCTAGGGGCGGCGCGCACCACCGGCTCGGCAGATCGCGCCGCGTGCCAAGAAGGGCCTGTTCATCCGGTTCAGCCCGGTGTCAGGAGACGGCGCAGCGCCGCCGCCTCACCGAACTCGCGGGGGTCGCGGGGGTCGCGGACCGTCGCGGCGATGCCGCTCAGGCCGTTCAGCAGGGCGTACCCCGCCCGACCGAGCGCCCTCCGGCCGGTCGTCGCGCAGAGGGACTCCGGCGCCAGGTCGACGACGCTGTCGACCAGCAGGCGGAACGCGTCCAGCGTGGGCCGGAGCTCGCGTCGCAACCCCTCCGTACGACGCGCCTCAAGCTGGACCGTCAACGCCATGGGAGCGAGCGTCGGGTCGCCGATGTGCAGCGCTCCCGCCGCGTAGATCATGCGATCGAGCGCGTCGGCGAACGAGTCGGCGGGGCGCGGTCGCCTCCGACAGCGCGGTGATGAATTCTGCGTACACCTCCTCCGCCACCGCCAAGAACAGCCCGGACTTGCTGGCGGAGTGGTGGTAGAGGGCTGCGGGCTTGACCCCAGCCTCGTCGAGCACCGTCTGGATCGCGGTGCCCGAGGCCGTCCCGGGCGAAGGCCGCCCGGCCCGCGTCGAGCAACCGCCGCCGAGTGCGATCCGCCGGACCTCCGGGACGGCGAGCCGCGTGTTCAGCGGCACCGGGACCAGGCCGGCGCGCTGGGCGGCGATCTGGATCTTGAGATACTCGATCTCGTTGACTACACCATGCGTCGACGATGGACTACGCTCGCCCATCGAACACGTTGTTTGATAGTGTTCCGGAAAGCTTCGGCCCACCATCGGATACACTGTTCGATACGCCCCGGGTCGCCGGAAGGGACCGTGTGATGACTGAGTACCGCTACCTCCTCACCTCCGTCGCGAATGGGGTCGGCATCCTCCAGCTCAACCATCCCGAGAAGCGCAACGCGCTCGGCTGGGAGCTGCACGAGGAGATCATCGCCGCGCTCGACGCCTGGGCCGAGGACGACGACGTCGCGTGCGTGCTGTTCATCGGCACGGAGGAGTACTTCTGCGCGGGCTGGGCGCTCGACGTGCTGCAGGACACCAGCGGGGACGCCCGCACCCGGTTCACCGACCTGGCGCTCAAGCTCATGCTGGCCATCTACGACTACCGCAAGCCGACGGTGGCGGCCGTAGCCGGTGTCGCGCCCGGCTACGGCATGGACGTGGCGAACATGTGCGACATCACGATCGCGTCGGAGAACGCCGCCTTCGGCTCGACGCAAGTCAAGTACGCAATGAACGGCTTTTACCACGGCATCCTGCGCAAGACGAACACCCAGCGGGCCCGCCGGATGTTCTTCACCGGCGACCCGATCGACGCTCAGGAGGCGCAGCGCTGCGGGCTGGTCGACGAGGTCGTCCCGGTCGGCACCCTGCGCGAATCGGCGCTGCGGCTTGCCGAGCAGATCGCCGAGCACGGCGCCGAGCTCACGACCGTGCTGAAGGAGGTCGCGCTGCGCGCCTCGAACATGGACCATATCGGCGCCACCGCCTACGAGCTGCGGGTCACTCACGACCTGCTTCAGCGCGGCCTGTTCACCCGCCGGATCGCCGAGGGGCTCGACCGGCTCAAGTCCGGGACGAGCAAGGCCACCGAGCGCCTGGCGAACTCCTGACCGGCCCGGTCCGCACGACCGGCGGGGCGGCGGGCGGGACGTCCGCCACCCCGCAGGCGAACCGGCGCGAGCTGATGACCCACAGGCTCGCGGAGGTGCTGGAGGAGCTGTTGGCGGGCGGCGCGGACTTCGGCTCGCTCTCGGTCGACCGGATCATCCGCGGCGCGAACATCGCGCGCTCGACCTTCTACATCTACTTCGCGGACAAGGGCGAACTGCTCGGCACGGTCGGCGGACGGGCGGTGAGCGCGGTCATCGAGGCCTCCCGCGACTGGTCCGCCTTCCCCGACGACGGCACCCGGGACGAGCTGCGGGAGATCTTCGCCGGGCTGGTGCGCACCTACCGAGCCCACGCCAATATCCTGCGGGCGATGGACGACGCGGCGCCCTCGGCGCCCACCGTGCGGGCCGAGCTGAAGCGGCTGGTCCGCATCGGCACTCTCGAGCTGACCCGGCACGTGGCGGCGGCGCAGCAGCGCGGCGCCGTCCGGCCGGACCTCGACCCGGCGGCGACCGTCGCGTGGCTCGTCTCGATGGTCGAACGCGGGCTCTACCAGCACACGCGGGACACCACGGACCCGGACCGGGCGAGCGACGCGCTGGCCGGAATCGTGTGGTTCACCCTCTACGCGGACACCCGCGCCGAGCGCGCGCTCAAGGTCGGGCCGTGACCGTGCCCCGCACGCAGACCCGCTCGTCGAGGTCCCGGCCCTCCACCTGAGCGACGCCGAGGCTGCGGCCACGGTGCACCTGCTCGGCCCGCATCCGCACCGTGTCCGTGCGCCCCGGGCGCAGGAACGCGAGGTGCAGGTGGGAGGGCTGCAGCGGTCGCTCTCCGGAGCCAAAGAGGTCCGCGGCGGCGATCTCGGCGAGCATGGCCCAGACACCGCCGTGCAGCGACCCGTGGGCATTGGTCCAGTCCGCTGTGCGCAGCCCCGTCAGCTCGACCGACGTACCGACGGCCGTCGCCGTCACTCCGAGCATGTCGACGAGCGGCCGCCCCGACAGCGGCAGCGGCTCGACCGCGGGGGTCCACACCGGCAGAGCGGGCCGTCCGTGCGAGGGGGCGTAGGTCGTCCACGCCGATGCGGTCGCCACCAACCGGCCGGCCTCGTCGGTGATCTCGGCGCACGAGTGCGTCGCCCGGAAGTCGTCGTGATCCTTGCGGGCGCGCGCGGTGAGCACCTCGCCGTGCCACGGCGGCGGGACCAGGACGTCGAGGCTCAGCTCGACGGTGAGGGGGAGGAAGCCCTCGGGCTGCGGATGGTTCCCGACCTCCCCGAGGATGTGGTCCACCAGCACCGCCAGCCCACCGATCTCCTCCTGCCCCGGCCGCGTCGAGGGCCAAGCGTCGGAACGCGCCGAGCAGTACCGGTAGTGCTCGTCGACCTCGCAGCCGAGCACGCCGAGCCGCGGTTCCACGAGTCCCGTGTCGTCGAGCGAGCACGACGGCCGTCGACCCGTGCCCCGTTCGGTGCCAGTCTCTGTGCTCATGGTCCTCCCGACCGCGTCGACCTCGAGTCGAGTTAATCACGACTAGCCTGACGGCAACGGCGGGGCCGGTCATCGTCACACCCGACCACCGAGCGGTCCGGCCATACCCGACTTTCGGTTCAGGGCGGCTAGGTGTGATGGCTAGGCAGGGCGGTTAATCACGACTAGGGTTGGGTCATCCCAGCACTTGCCGCGCCGGCGCCGCCGCGCGCTGGAGCCGTGAGGAGAACGATTGCGATGAGCACCCCGGTCGACGAGGAGTTCCTGCAGGACTACGCGCAGCGTTGGCTCGCGGCCTGGAACTCCCACGACACCGAACGCCTGCTGGAGATCCTGCACCCGGAGATCGAGTGGGAGGACCTCGTCTTCTGGCCCGAGGTCATCCACGGGCACGCGGACATGCGGACCTACATCGACAAGATCTGGGAGGTGATGCCGGACGTCCACTTCGAGGACGTGCAGGTGTTCACCGCCCCCGCCGCCGGTCGTGCGCTGTGTCTGTTCCGACAGTCCGGGCACGGCCCGAAGGGCCCGGCCGCCGACCAGACCTTCAGCACCTACGGCTGCGACATCTTCCTGGAGTTCCGGGACGGGCGACTCAAGCGCTACCTCGCCCAGTACGAGATCTCGGAGATGATGCGTCAGCTGGGCATGCTGCCCGCACGCGACGGTCGCGTAGGCGGCGCCTACCTGATGTCCCTGCTGGGACGCGGCCAGGCCACGCGGGCCTGACCGGCCGGGGCGGCGGAGCACCGGTCGGGGTGCTCCGCGCGCCTCGTCAGCCGAGCGCGGTCGGGCGAGTGAAGAGCCTGCCGTGGACCTTGCCCGCCCGCAGCCGCGCGTAGGCCTCGTTGATCTCAGCGAACGGGACCTCCTCCAGCCGCGGCAGGAGCTCTCCCCGGGCCAGCAGGGCGATGATCTTGTCGTAGTCGTCGGCGGCGAAGGCGCCCAACGACCCGACGAGGGTCTTCTTGCCCAGGACCAGGCCGATCGGGTCGAGCCGCAGCTCGCTCGCGCCGAGCCCGACCACCACCACCCGGGCACCCACCTGCACGGCCTCCAGAGCGGCGGCGGTGGTTGCCCCGCCGACGAAGTCCACCGCCAGGGTCGGCCGCACCTCCCGCAGCTCCGCGACGTCGGTCACGCAGCGGACCGCGCCCGCCGCCTCGGCCTCGGCGAACCGCGCGGTGTCGATGTCGACGCCGTAGACCTCCGCCCCGGCGAGCACCGCGACCCGCACCGCGCTCATCCCGAGGCCCCCGAGCCCAATGATCATCACCCGGTCCGACGGCGCGACCGCACCTGCACCGGTGACGGCGGCGTACGCCGTCTGGATGGAGTCGGTGGCCACCGCGGCTACCGCCACGTCCACCTCGGGGGGGACGCGGACCAGGTTCGCCGCGGGTACGGCGCAGAACTCGCCGAAGCCACCGTCGATGTGCATCCCCGGCGTGGCGCGCGGGACCGCATGGCCTCCCGCTGCAACCACCTCGCCGACGAGTTCTGGAGGGACGTCGTCGCCCACCTTCACGACGGTCCCGGCCACCTCGTGACCGAGCACCCGGGGCCGGTGCACGGTGTAGTCGACCCCCGTGCTTGCCGAGAACTGCACGCCCTCCATCACATGGATGTCCGTGTGGCACAAACCCGCCGCCTCGACCCGCAGCAGTGCCCAGCCGACGGGCACCTCCGGCTCCGACACCTCCTGGATCCGCAGCTCGTGTTTTCCGTCCAGCAGTCGCGCGGCATACACCGTTGACCCCATCCTCTCGCTCGGCACTCGGCACTCGGCGTCCGGTCCAGTGTTCGACCTAGTGAGAGTTCACCAGTTCGAGGAGCGCCTCCGAAACGGGGTGTGCCGCTCCTCTCGTGAGGGCCGCAGGCGCGCGGCGTTCCGTCCACAGCCGTCTCCACGAACGTCGCTCAGCTGTCATCGACATGCACCGCGGTGAGCACGTGGGCGAGTGTCGCCGAGCTGGTCGTGGCACCGGTCGGCGCGAACAAGGCGCGCTCGCGCTCCACCTGCCGGTCAGCCAGTTCGCGCAGCACCTCGAGCGCTCGTGCACGGTCGTCGCCTCGGGCGAGCACGGTGAACACGCGACCGACGAGCTCCTTGCACATGCGCACGTGATCGGCGAGCGCAGCCGGGCTCGGCCTCGGGTCCGGAGTGGGCAGTGGCACCGCCGTGGCCCCGGCGAGCGGGTCGACCAGCTCGTGGTCCGTGGGCAGGATCGCGGCGAGCTCCGTCAGCGCCCGTCGGTAGTCGTGGGCCTCAACCAGGTCGTAGCGGTACTCGAGGTGTGCGACCGCCTCGAGCAGGTCGAGGGCCTGAAGCACGAACTCGCCCTGCTCCCGGGCGAAGTCGGCGTCGGCGGGGAGGGCCGGGAGCACGGTCTCGGAGAGGCGACGGCGGATCGTCGCGAGCCGTTCCGCCACGGTCGGGTTCACAACCGGGCCCGGGCGGTCGCGGCATTCAACGCGGCGGCGGACATGACGCCCTTGCCCATCATCGTCTGGTACATCACGTCGAGCTGGGTCATGCCCGCACGCGCGTTACGCAGCCCCGTGCCGAGCATCGAGACGTTCGACCAGTACATGTTGAAGACGAAGTAGTAGGCGAGCCGTTCGGCGTCGATGCCGAGCCCGGACTCCGCCTCGTAGCGGCGGGTGAAGTCGCCGGACTCGACGAGCCCCGCCACCAGGAAGCGGCCGTCCTCGCGGTCGCCGAAGGAGCGGAACATCGTGTAGGCGAGGTCGGCATGCCGGTCCCCCACCCAGGTCATCTCCCAGTCGATCACCGCGGTGATCCGGCCGGACTCCTCGTCGAACAGGAAGTTCCCGTTGCGGTAGTCCCCGTGCAGCAGCGACACCGCGTCGACCGGCGGCCTGTTCTCCCAGAGCCAGTCCCGGGCGAGACACATCGTCGGGTGCTCCTCGATGCGGTCCTCGTCCCAGAGCCGACCCCAGAAGGTCAGCCGCCAGTCGAGCGCATCGGTGGTCCCCGGGCGCGGGCGCTCGAAGCCCTCCGGCAGGGTGTCGGTGGGCCGGGCGTGCAGCGCGGCGACGTGGCGCACGAACTGTGGGCCCAGCGACGAGCGCAGCGGCTCCGGGTAGCGGGTCCCCATGCCGCTGGCCCGCACCGGCTGCCCCCGAGGTGCCTGAACGCCGAGGGCGAAGTCCGTCAGCATCGCCGGTGCACCGAAGTAGGCGGGGTCCTGTGTGTACAGCCGCGGGGGTGGGACCGGCATGACCTCGGCGGCGACCTCCATCATGCGGCACTCACGGCCGACGTGGGTGAGCACGCCGGACCCGGGGGTCTTGATGCGCAGCACCGCACGCTCGCTCTCCGTCCCGGACTCCAGAACCACGGAGTACAGCTCGTTCGTGCCCGCCCCGGACATCCGCACCAGCGGCCCGATCCCGGTGACCTGCGGCAGGAAGCGTCCCAGCCACGTCTCCAGGCCCCGGCGCACGTCGGCCTCCGATCGGTGCGCCCCCAGTGCGGGCGGGTCGGCACGCAACCTGCCCCGTTCGTCGAGGAGCTCCACCAGCTCCGCCTCGATGTGGTCCTCGGGTCGAGTCCGCACCCGTCCTCCTCGATGGATCACGCGGGTGTAGCCCCGTCCGCCGGACGGGGCCACACCGGACCGCGGTCGGTCAGGGCTGCTGCTGCAGCTCCACCGGCTTGCCGTTCTCGAACTTGAACGCCACCAGGCAGAGGCTGAACGCGCTGTGGCTCTTGGCGAACCCGACCTGGCAGCCCTCCTTGCCCGCCACCGAGTCGGTGTAGGGAGGCAGGCCCTCAAGCGCCGCCTTCATCTTGTCGCCATCGGTGTCACCGTCGGTCGCGTCCAGGGCCTCGTCGATCAGCTTGAACGCGTCGTATGTGGCACCGGCCTGCTCGGACAGGTTGAGCGTCGCGGCGTCGACCCCGTTGGCCTTCGCGTAGTCCTGCACGAACTGGGCGTACTGCGGCTTGGACGGCTGCTGGTTGGCCAGCGTGTACACGGCGGGCAGCCGCGTGTACCCGCCTCCCCCGATCCGCTGCGCGTCGGGCGAGATGATCGAGCCGAACCCGACCATCGGGATCATGACGCCCTGCTCGGCCATCGTCTTGATGATCAGGCCCGCGTCCGCGCCCGACGACCCGGTCGTGATGACTGCATCCGCACCGGACGCCTTGAGCTGCGACACCGGACCGGAGACGTCCGTCGCATTAAGCGAATAGCGGATGGTGTCCGTCGGCTGCAGCCCGGCCGCCGTGGCCGCCTCCTTGATCGGCCCGTCCAGAGTGGCGCCCGTGGGGCCGTCGTCGGCCAGTACCGCGGGCCGCGTGAAGCCCAGAGACTTCAGCAGGGCGATCATCTGCACCGGGTAGTCGGTCTGCTCGTGGCCGACGCGGTAGGTGTAGACGGCGTCCTTAAGGAACGCGGGCGAGATCGTGGACGAGCTCATGAAGATGGTCTTCCGCGGCTCGGTGACCTGCCGGATCGCCAGACCCTCGATCGTGGTGTACGCCCCGATGATCACCTCGGCCTTGTCGACTGTGACCGCACGCTGCGCGATCCGTGCCGACTCGTCCGGCGTCAGGCGGTCGTCGTAGCTGTTGACGATGATCTTCCGACCGCCGGCCCCGCCGTCCGCGTTGATCTGGTCCGCAGCGAGCTTCGCCGAGTTGACCATCTCCTGCGCCGCGGCGCTGTTCCCGCTCGTCAGCGGAACGGGGACGGCGACGACGAGGTCGCTCTTGCCTGCGGCGGACGCTCCGGAGTCGGAGGCCCCGCCGCATCCCGCCAGCAGCACGAGCGATGCCAGGCCCATAGCGTACAAGTGACGTCTTTTCACGGAATCGCCCTTCGTTGTGACGACTAGTCAGACGTGAGTGGTGGAGGCCAGGAATCAGTTAACCTGGCAAAACGTCTCGGTACTGTGGCAGCGGTCACTCGGATTGTCAACAGTTTCCGAGGGCCTGGCCGGATGGGCTCAGGATTCGGCCAGACGCCACAGCGGGATGGCGATTTCCTGCGTCGCCCGAAGCATGTACGCCTGCACCCGAGCGCCGACGGTGACCGCCGTCGGATCGCAGTCGGTGATGTTGCCCATCAGCCGTGGGCCCTCGTCGAGGTCCACCAGCGCAAGCACGTACGGAAGCATGTCCGCGAACGGCGGGGTCCCGCTCTGGCGGACGATCGTGAAGCTGTAGACGGTGCCGGTCCCGGCGACCGGGACGAGGTCCGGCACGGCCCCGCAGGCCATGCAGATCCCACGCGGGTAGTGCTGGCTGCTCCCGCAGTCGGCGCACCGTTCGATGCTCAGCGTGCCCTCGGCGCACCGCCGGAAGTATTCGACCGCGAGCGGGTCGGTGCCCGGCGTCGGTCTGGTCCAGTCGGTGTCGTCGACGATCTCCAGCAGCCCGGGCGCCTGCCCGGTACCCGACGTGCTCATGCCGCGTTCCTCCCCAGGATCGAGACTCCGATGGTCGACAGCCACCCGCCGGAGCCCGCCGCCAGTGCCACGTCGCAGCCCGGCACCTGGACGTCCCCGGCCTGCCCGCGCAGCTGGCGCGTCGCCTCGATGAGCAGGAAGATCCCGCGCAGACCCGGGTGACAGGACGACAGTCCGCCCCCGTCGGTGTTCAGCGGCAGGGAACCACCCTTGCGCAGGTGGCCCTCCTGCACGAAGCGCCCACCTTCACCCCGTGGGCAGAACCCAAGGCTCTCGAGGAGCATCAGGACCGTGATGGTGAAGCTGTCGTACAGCATCACCATGTCGATGTCCGACGGCGACAGCCCGGCCTGCGCGAACGCCTCGGGTCCGGCGAGGTCACCGGCGGTGGTGGTCAGGTCCGGCGCCTGGCTGACCGACCAGTACCGCGAGCGTGCCGCGGTCCCCAGGATGTGCACCGGCGGCTGCTTGAGGTCGAGCGCCCGCTCCTCGGTGGTGACGATCACCGTGCCGCCGCCGTCGGTGATGGCACAGCAGTCGAACATGTGGAGCGGGTCGGACACCATCCGCGAGTTGACGACGTCGTCCACGGTCAGCGGCTTGCGGTAGATCGCGTTCGGGTTGTACTGGGCGTACTCCCGGACGCCGACCGCGATCTCCGCGAGCTGTTCCGAGGTGGTGCCGTACTCGTACATGTGCCGTTGCGCGGCGAGGGCGTAGGCGGACACCGTGGGGTTGCCGAAGGGCACCTCGTACTGCTGCGCGCCGACCGGTGGTCGGCTGTAGCCCGTTCCAAGGGTGCGGCCCATCCGGGTCAGCAGGTCGCTGCCGTAGGTGAGGACGATGGTGTGGGCGAGCCCCTGCTCAATTGCCGCGGCCGCGTGCTGCAGGTGGTACTCGTAGGCCGAGCCGCCTGTGTACGTGCCGTCCAGCCACTTCGCGTCGATGCCGAGGAACTCCTGGGTCTCGGGCAGGTCCGAGCCCGGCACCCCCGGGATCCAGGCCTCGGCCACCGCGAGGCCGTCAATGTCCTGCTTGCGGACGCCGCTGTCGGCCAGCGCCCGCTGCAACGACTGGGCCTGGTGCCTCCGGGCGTCGAGGTGCGGTGCCTTGGGGTAGTCGGACAATCCGATTCCACAGATCACCGGCGTGCGATCCTTGCGTCTCACGGAGAACCTTTCGTCGTACGGTCTATCGGTTCTTAGGTTTGGCGTTCGGTCGAACACCTTGCGTGATGCTCGAGGAGGAGATGTTTCTGTATCTTTCCGCTCGCAGTGGAAGGCAGCTGGTCGAGGACGTACCACCACGTCGGGAACTTCTGCTTGGTCAGTCGCCCGCGTTCGAGGTGCTCGAGCACCTCCTCGGGTCCGCCCCACTCGGCCCCCTCCGCCAGGGTGACGAAGGCACCGACCGCCTCGCCGAAGCGGTCGTCGGGCACACCCACCACCGCGGCCCGGTCGATCGCGGGGTGCGTGGCGACGGCCTCCTCGATGTCCCGGGAGGAGAACTTCTCGCCCCCGCGGTTGATGATGTCCTTGACCCGCCCGGTGACCCGTAGCCAGCCGTCGGCGTCGACGACGCCCACATCGCCGGTGTAGAACCAGCCGTCCTCGTCGATCTGGTCGCGGGTCAGCTCGGCGAAGGTGTAGCCGAGGAGGGCCTGCACTCCCCTGGTCCGCAGCTCGCCCTCGGTGCCCGGCGGCAGTGGCTCCCGGTCGGGGCCCACCGCTTGCAGCTCCGTCCCGTCGATCACCTGGCCGTCGTAGTAGGCCCGACGGCGCAGGTCGCTGTCGCCGCGACAGAACGCGATGCCGCCGCCGGTCTCCGTCATCCCGTAGCCGCGCATCGCCGCGAAGCCGAGCTCGTCCGCCGCCTCCACCAACGCGGGCGGGGTGGCGGCGCCGCCGCTGGTGAACCGCGTGATGAGGTGGCCTGTCCCGATGCCCTTGCGGTAGGCCGCGACCAGGTCGTGCAGGAAGACCGCCGCGGCGGTGGTGAAGGTGACCCGCTCGCGCTCGATCAGCCGGGCCGCCTCCTCGCCGTTCCACTTCGGCATGATGACGACTGGGCGCCCCATCCCGAGCGGCCAGGCCAGGCCGCTGACGAAACCGGCGAGGTGGGACAGCGGGGCGCAGCAGAAGAACACCTCGTCCTCGTCCCACGCCATCCGCTCGGCCACGAGCTCGGTGTTGACCAGGAACGAGCGGCCGGCCAGCATTACGCCCTTGGGTGCGGACGTGGTGCCGGAGGTGTAGAGGATCAGCGCGCACTCGTCGGGCCCCAGCGGGTCGGGCAGGTCGGCGCCGTCGTCCGCGCGGTCCGCGGCGTCCCGGCCCGGGAGTCGCCGCCAGCCCTCGCCCACCACGCCCTGCCCCACGACGTACCTGACCGCGGGCCGCAGGCCGAACCCCTCCAGGTGGGCATCGAACTCCGCCCACGGCTGGCGCGAACCGAGCGCGTCCGCGGTGATGACCGCGTCCGGGGCGCAGTCGCCGATGATGTGTCGCATCTCGTGCTCACGGTAGATGGGCACCACCGGCACCGAGACCGCCCCGATCCGGAATGCGGCTGCCTGCGCGATCAGCGCCTCGACCCGGTTGGGCAGTTGGATGAGGACCCGGTCGCCCCGCCGGACCCCGTTCGCCACGAGGTCCCGACCGACGGCGGACACCCACGCGGCCACCTGGCCATAGGTCAGCCGGAGGTCATCGATGATCACGAATTCGCGGTCGGGGTGCCTGCGAGCCGCGCGGTGCAGGGCCCAGCCGAGCCCCTCGTCGGGCGCGAGGCCCCACCGGGCCGCGGTCTGCACGGCGGCCGCGGGATCCTCCGCTGCAGGAATGGTCGTCACTGACGGTCCCTCCACTCTCGATGCGTCGACGGGTCGAGACGGGTTGATAGTTTGCCTTGTTAATGAAATCCTGGCAAGGCCCAGTCAGGGCCCCGCGAACGACGCCGACCGCCTCTCGGTCGGCTGCGTCGCGTTCCGTGGAACCCAGCGTTCCCGCACTACGGAAGGTCGCCAGTGGACTTCGACCTCAGTCCGGAGCAGGCCGACTTCACCCGCCTCGTGCGGGATTGGGTGAACAGGCATTATCCCAAGGAGCGAGCCCGGGACCTGGAGGCTCGGGACGACGTCTTCCCCCAGGAGCTCTGGGACGACCTCGCCCAGGCGGGCTTTCACGGCATCGGCATCGGCCCCGAGTACGGCGGCGAGGGTGGCGACGCCATCACCCAGTCGATCCTGTCCCGTGAGCTGACCCGCAACCTCGGCGGCCTGTCCGGCGTCTGGGCCGTCTCCTCCTTCGCCGGAGCCAAGACGTTCGTGACCTACGGGTCGCAGACCCAGCGCGAGCGGTACCTGCCCGCCATCGCCAAGGGCGAGATCCGGTTTTCTATCGCGATCACCGAACCCAGCGGCGGGACCGACCTGCTGGGCGCGATGCGGTCTCGGGTGGACAAGGTCGACGAGGGCTGGCGGATCAACGGCCAGAAGGTCTGGTCCTCGGGAGCGAACTCCTCGGACTACCTGGTGGTGCTCGCCAAGGATGCCGGGATGGGCGACTCGCGCACGGCCGTGACCGCGCTGGTCGTCCCGACCTCGACACCGGGCCTGGAGATCCGGCACATCCCGAAGCTCGGGATGCGTTCGTTCGCCGCCTGCGAGGTGTTCCTCGATGACGTGGTGGTGTCGGAGGACATGCTCGTCGGCGAGCGCGGACGGGGCTGGCACCAGCTGCTCCCCACTCTCAACAACGAACGCATCCTCACCGCCTCGGCCGCGCTCGGGGTCCTGGACGGGGTCCTCGAGGAGGCGCTCGCCTACGTGACCGCGCGGACCGCGTTCGGCAAGCCCATCGGGCAGTTCCAGACGCTGCAGAACTACATCGCCGACATCGTCGCGTGGCGGGACCAGTCCCAGCTGCTGGTCCGCCGCGCGGCCTGGCTGCAGTCCCTCGGCAGGCCCTGCGGCCTGGAGGCCACCCTCGCCCACTACGTCTCGGCCGAGTACGCGAACAAGGCCGCCGACCTCGGGATCCAGATGCTCGGTGGCATGGGCTACTCGATGGAGACCCACATGCAGCGGTACTGGCGGGACTCGCGGCTGTACCGGATCGCCCCGATCACCGGCGAGATGGCCCGCAACATGGTCGCCCAGTCCCAGGGTCTGCCCCGCTCGTTCTGAACCACCCGTCAGCAGAGGAGAACACGTCGATGCCGGATACGCCGGAGAAGTCGCAGGAGCGGTCATTGGTCGGGACGGTCGCGATCGTCACGGGCGCGGGCCAGGGGATCGGGGCGAGCGAGGCTCGCGGGCTCGCTCGAGCCGGCGCCCACGTGGTGGTTAACGACGTCGGCCGGGTGGCGGACGACCCGACCGCCTACAGCGCGGACCGGGTGGTCGCGGAGATCCTCGCGGAGGGCGGGTCGGCCGAGGCGAACCACTCGGACATCACCACCCCGGAGGGCGGGCAGGAGCTCGTCGACCAGGCGATCGCCGTCAACGGGGCTCTCGACACCCTGGTCTGCAACGCCGGTATCGTCCGCGACCGGACCATCGTCAAGATGACCGCGCAGGAGTGGGACGCGGTCATCAAGGTGCACCTGCACGGACACTTCCACCCCATCCACGTCGCCGCCCAGCACTGGCGCGAGCGCGCCCGCGCCACCGGTGAGCCGGTGCGGGCCTCGATCGTCACCACCTCCTCGGAGGCGGGCCTGTTCGGCAACTTCGGCCAGCCCAACTACTCCGCCGCCAAGGCGGGCATCATCGCCCTCACCCAGGTCGCGGCCCGCGAGCTCGCCTCGTCCGGGGTCACCGCCAACTCGATCTGCCCGCGGGCCCGCACACCGATGACGGAAGGCGTGGTCCCGGGGATCGAGCCGGTGCCGGGCGAGGTCGACGACTGGGACCCCGAGGGCATCGTGCCGTGGATCGTGTTCCTCGCGGGCCCGCAGGCCCGGGAGATCAGTGGCGAGATGTTCGTGGTGTACGGCAACACCGTGCGGCGCATGGCCCCGTGGGCCCCGGTCGCGGAGATCAAACGGGACACCCACTGGGACCAGGAGTCGCTGGCCAAGGCCGTGCTCGAGCTCGGTGGGGGCAGCTCGCGCATGGTCCTGCCGGAGTTCCTGGAGCTGCGCGACCGGGTGCTGTGAATCCGGACCGGGCACGACGAGGAGGGGCCGCACCGTGGTGCGGCCCCTCCGACGTGTCGGGTCCTGCGGGATCACCCGAAGTAGGCGGCGTTGAGCGACTCCCCGGTGATCTCCGAGGGCAGCCCCTCGGCGACCACCACGCCCTCGCGCAGCACGACCAGCCGGTCACACGACGCGGCCACGCGCTGACTGTTCTGCTCCACGACGAGCATCGCGATGCCCTGCTCGCGCAGCGCGCCGAGCGACTCGTAGATCCGGTCGATCACCTTGGGCGCCAGGCCCAGCGACGGTTCGTCGAGCAGGAGGACCTTCGGTCCCTGGACGATCGCCCGCGCGAGCGAGAGCATCTGCTGCTCTCCCCCGGACAACAGCCCGGCCAGCTGGTCCCGCCGCTCGGCGAGCACCGGGAACAGGTCGTGGATCAGGCCCATGGTCTCGGTGAGTCGGGCGTTCACCGCGCCGCGGCCCAGCCTCATAGTCGAGATCTCGAGGTTCTCGCGCACCGTGAGCCGCTTGAGCGTCCGGTGTCCCTCCGGAAGCAGGACCAGACCCGCGCGGGCCAGCTCCGCGGTCGACCGGCCCGCGAGCGGCGCTCCGTCGAACGTGATCTCGCCCCGACGGGGTCTGAGCGCGCCGGACAGCGCCCTCATCAGCGTGGTCTTCCCGGCGCCGTTCATCCCGACCAGACCCAGGATCTCGCCGGCCCGCAAGGTCAGGTCGACCCCGTGCACCACCGGGACCAGCCTGCCGTACCCGACGCTGAGGTCGCGGACCTCCAACAAGGCGTTCACTCGGGTACCCCCAGATAGGCGGAACGGACCCCGGCCTGGGCGAACACCTCGGCGGGCGGGCCGTCGGCGATCACCCGGCCCGCGTCCAGGACGTAGATCCGGTCGCAGGCGGCGTTGATCAGCGGCAGGTTGTGGTCGACGAGCACGACACCGATCCGGCGCGAGCTCAGGGTCCGGATGGTCGCCGCGATCTCGGCGCGCTCGAACTCCGTGAGCCCCGCCCCCGGCTCGTCGAGCAGGATGAAGGACGGGTCCAACATCAGGTTGCGGGCGACCTCGACGAGCCGGAGCACGCCGTAGGGATGGTCCGCGGCGCGGTGGTGCGCGCGGGCCGCCAACGAGAAGTCCTCGAGCAGGGCCATCGCCCGATCGCGGGTCTCCCGCTCGACCCGCCGTGCCTTCGGCGACGCGACGAGCTGACGCAGGGTGCCGACGCCTCGGTCACCGTCACCCGCGAGCATCAGGTTCTCCAGCAGCGTCAGCTCCTTGATCACCTTGGGGCTCTGGAACGTGCGGCCGATTCCGCGCTGCACGACTTGCGGCTTGGCCAGCCCGACGATCGACTCGCCGTCGAGCAGGACCGATCCGCTCGTGATGGCAACGTCCCCGGTCACGGCGTTGAGCAGCGTCGTCTTGCCGGCCCCGTTCGGTCCGATGAGGCCGACGACCTCGCCGGTGCGGACGGTGATGCTCGCGTCCGCCACCGCGACCGTGCCGCCGAACTCGACCCGCACCTGCGCCGCCTCCAGGCTCCGGTCCGGCCGCTCGGCGCCGAGTTCGGCCACGGCGGCGCCGGTGGCTCCGGTGACTCCGTCCACCTCGGCCCCGACCGGACCGTCGCGCCGCCCTTCCGGATCGGCCCCCGGGGGCGCCCCGATCTCCGGCTCGGCGACCCGGCGTCGCCCGCGGAGCCGGTCGACGCCCCGTTGCACGGCACCGGCGATGCCTCCGCTGGTGAGCAGCACCAGCACGATCACGCCGACGCCGTACACGAGGTCCTGTGCCGAGCTGGTCGCCAGCGACAGCTCGTCCATGACCATCAGCGCGATGACTCCGAACACCGGCCCGTACAGGTATCCCGCCCCGCCCAGGATGGTGGCGAGCAGAAGCGCGGTGAGCCGGGCGAAGTTGAAGGTCTCGAGGTCGACGACCATCTGGAAGTGGGCGAACAACGCGCCCGCGAGGCCGGCGAGCGCGCCCGACGCGGCGAAGGCCATGAGCCGGGTCGAGGCGGGCGAGACGCCGACGGCGGCGAGCACGCGCGGCCCCTCGCGCAACGCGACGAGCCGCCGACCCACGTCGGACGTGTGCAGCCGGTACATCAGCAGAGCGACCACGAGGACGACGACCGCGACCAGCCAGAAGTAGCCGGGCAGGCCGCCG
This sequence comes from Pseudonocardia sp. NPDC049154, assembly GCF_040648315.1. Lineage (NCBI taxonomy): Bacteria > Bacillati > Actinomycetota > Actinomycetes > Pseudonocardiales > Pseudonocardiaceae > Pseudonocardia > Pseudonocardia sp. NPDC049154. The sequence continues at coordinate 28,299 of NZ_JBEZDN010000009.1, read as the reverse complement.
ACCAGCGGGATCCCGAAGATGGTCGGGGACGGGATCATGTAGACACCCGTGGTCCCGCCACTGAAGTCGTCCCAGTTGTGCAGCAGCTCGGCCAGGGCGAGCCCGAAGGCCAAAGTCTGGATCGCCAGGAACAGCTCGCTGAGCCTGCTGCTCGGCAGCGCGATCAGCACCGACAGCGCCGCGGTCACCAGCATCGCGACGAGGATCGCGATCCAGAACGACATGCCCAGGTGCGTCTCGAGGTAGACGCTGGTGAACGCGCCGAGCCCGTAGGTCATCACGAGCGACAGGTTGAAGATCCCGCCGTACCCGTAGATCAGGTTGAACGAGGCGGTCAGCAGGTACGAGATGCCTGCGGCGGTCGCGAGGTGCAGCAGGTAGTCGTTGCCGGAGGTCACCGCGCCGACCGCGACGATCACGATGACGGGCCCAAGGATGTGCAGCAGCGAGCGCGGCGCCCGCCGGCGCCGTCCGCGTGGCTTCCGGGCCTGTGACGTGGACGGCGTGTCCGCCCGGTCGGTGGTCCGGTTCACTGTCGAGCTCATACGCGCTCCGCCGTTCCGCGAAAGGTGAACAGGCCCTGCGGTCGCAGCACGAGGGCCAACGAGAGGATCACGAACATGGCCACCAGGTGGTAGCCGGGGGCGATGAAGGCGTCGGTCAGGGTCATACCGATCGCGGCGACCAGTGCGCCTCCGACGGCGCCGAACAGACTCCCGAGACCCCCGATGACCGCGCCGACGAGCGCGTAGACCAGCAGCGTCGGGGCGACGTCGACCGACACGCTCGCCAGCGTCGCCTGGAACATCCCACCGATCATCAGACAGACGCCCGAGACCACCCAGGCGAGCAGCTCGAACCGGCGCGCCCGGACCCCGTACATCGAGGCGAGATCGGAGTCGTCCGCAACGGCGATCAGGGTGCGACCGACCATCGTCCGGTCGAAGAGCAGGTACAGCAGGCCCACCAGGAGCAGCGCGAGGACGATGACGAGCAGGCGCTGGTTGGCGGACTGGAAGCCGTTCACCGTGAAGGAGCCCGGCCACCACGGCTGGATGATCGAGGGCTCGCCGCCGAACCCGACCCGGGTCAGGAACGTGAGGAGCAGGCCGAACCCGAGCGTGGAGAGCGTCAGTCCGATCGGCGGGACACCGCGCCGCTGGGCGGGCAGGATCGCGATCAGGTAGCACAGCCCGCCCAGCACCGCGCCGAGCAGCAGGGTGACGACGACACCCAGCAACGAGTTCGTGGCACCGATGGAGGCGCACGCGGCGCCGGCCAGGACGCAGAATCCCCCAGTCCCGAAGTTGACCACGCCGCTGACCCTGTACACCAGGCTCACCGACATCACCAGCGGCACCAGTACCGCGGTCACCGACAACGCGGTGATCGCAAGCGAGACCATGCGGACCTCCTCGACGAGACCAGACCTCGCGGTCGGTGTTTAACGTGCCTAACGGTCACGAGACTGACGTCACAGGAGATCCGAGTCAAGGGCGGGCGCCCGATTCCCGCACAGAATCGACGACCCGCGCGGGGACGCGTAGAGAGAGCGGAGCCAGCGTTTACTTAATCTGATGTACGATTTCGGTCTCATCCCGCCCTCGAAGGGAGCCAGGCCGTGCCGCAGGACGCACCGCGCCGCCGCGGCCGCCCCCCGAACCCGCACCGGCGCGCCGAGGTGGTCCACGCGGCGGCCCGCGCCTTCCATCGGCACGGGTTCGCGGGCACGTCCATGAAGGAGGTCGCCGCCTCGCTCGGCATCACGGCGTCCGCGCTGTATCGACACTCGGCGGGAAAGATGGACCTCCTCGACGCCGCCCTCGAGACCGGGCTGGCCGACGTCGAGGCCGCACTCGGCCCGCCGGAGACACCGCTGGCCCCGACTCTGCGTGCCCTTGCGCGGTCGGGGCTGCGCCGGGCGGACTTCTGGACGCTGATCCGCCGGGACGTCCGCCACCTCGGGTCCGAACGGCAGCGGGTGGTCCGGCTGCGCATGCGGGAGGTCGTCGACGGGGTCGGGATCCGGCTTCGGCGAGAGCGCCCCGGGCTCGGTGAATCGGAGCTCGCCCTCCTGACCCGGGCGAGCCTGGCGACGTTGTCGGTGCCGTCGCAGTTCGGCAGGCGGGGCGTCGCCGGACCTGTGGAGTGCCTGCTGGCCGACCGCGCGCTCGCCGTCGCGATGCTTCCGATTGAGGCCGCGCCCGAGCCGTTCCCGCTGCGGGTGGCCACGCCCTTCGATCCGGATGCCTCGGCGCGTGAGCGCCTGATGAGCTGCTCGGCGCGGCTGTTCGCCCACTCTGGCTTCTCGTCGGTCAGCCTCGCCGAGATCGGTGCCGCCGCCGGGATCGCGGGGCCCGGGGTGTACCGGCACTTCGCCGGCAAGACCGACCTTCTGGTCGGCGTGCTCCGGCGAGCCTCGGAGTGGGTAGCCCTGGACCTCGAGGCTGCCCTGGCGCTCGACGACCCGCTGGCCGCCCTGCACCGGATGGTTCACGATCACGTCGAGATCGCCGTGCGCAACTGGGAGCTGTTCCGCGTCTTCCAGATCGAGTCGCGAGAGCTCCCACCCGCCGACCGCGCGTGGATCCTGCGGAGCCATCGGACGTTCACCGACAGCCTGGTCGCGCAGCTGCGTGCCGCCCGCCCGGAGCTCGACGAGCATGCGGCCCGCGTCGCCGGGCTCGCGGCGATCGCGATCGTCAACGACCTCGCGGGCTCGCCGCGGTTGCGGGCTGAGTCCTCCTTCCCGCCGCGCCTGGCTGCGACCGTCCTGGGCTGTCTCGGGGTGCCGACGGCCGGACCGCTCAACCACGGGGCGCGGTAAGCGAGGTCCGCAGGTCCCGTTTCAGGATCTTGCCCGAGGGGTTCCGCGGCACCGGTCCGTACTCGACCCGACGCGGCAGCTTGTAGTCGGCGATGCTGCGGGAGCAGTGCTCACGGATCTCCTCGAGCGTCGGCGCCCCCTCGCCCGCCGGGGTGACGAGCACGACGACCGATTCGCCGAAGTCCTCGTCCGGGACGCCGTAGGCCGCGCAGTCCGCCACCCCGGGATGGGTCGACAGGGCGTTCTCGATCTCGATCGAGTAGATGTTCCGGCCGCCACTGATGATCATGTCCTTGAGCCTGTCGACGATCGTCATGCCGCCGTCGAGGTCGACCCGGACGACGTCCCCGGTCCGTACCCACCCGTCCGCCATGGTCTGTGCGGTCGCCTCCGGGTTCTGCCAGTACCCCTTCATGGCGGTCTCGCCACCCAGCAGCACCTCGCCGACCCCGCCGGGCCCGACGTCGACGCCCTCGGGATCGACGACGCGCACGGTCATCAGCGGGTAGCCGCGGTAACCCGTGACATCCGGCCGCGCTGCGACCTCCTCCGGGGTCGCGAAGAACCCGCTCGGTCCGGTCTCGGTCAGGCCGTAGCCCGAGAACAGGCGGACCCCCGAGAACGTCGCCTGCATCCGCGCCGCGTCCTCGGGCGACATCGGCGCCGCCCCGAACAGGCCTCGGCTCCAGGCCGAGAGCTCCCGCGGACGGCGTGCCTGCTCCGCGACCATCAGCCGGTACATGGTCGGGACGCCGAAGAAGATCGTCGTGCGCTCACGCTCCATCGTGTCGAGGACTGTCGCCGCGTCGAAGCCCGGGAGAACCACGTGGGTGGCGCCCAGCAGCGTGCCCGGGAGGAGCATCATCGTGAGTTGGCCGGAGTGGTACAGCGGCGCGGCGTGCACGAGCGACGCGCCCTCGGTCATCCCGACCGTCGCGATCGGCACGGTCACCCCGGTCCAGATCAGCCGGTGGTGGTCCATCAGCACGCCCTTGGCGTACCCGGTGGTGCCGCTCGTGTAGAGGATGGCCGCGTCGTCGGACTCCTCGATCCGGGTCCCGAGTCGGGTCTCCTTGGCCCACTCGGCCTCAGCGAGGACGTCGGGCACCACCGCGGACGGGCCCAGCGCGAGCACCTCGGTACCCGACTCTTGTGCGGCGGCCAGCCCGACTTCGGCCAGCGGCGGATCGACGAGCAGCACCGCGGCGCCCGAGTCCCGAAGGACGTGGGTGACCTCGGGGCCCGCCGAGCGGGGGTTCACCGGGACGAAGATCGCACCGAGCTTCGCCACCGCGTAGAGGGCTACGATGAAGCCACCGCAATTGGGTGCCATGACCGCACACCGGTCCCCGCGACCGACGCCGTGCCGGGCCAGAGTGTGCGCGAGCCGGTTGACCCACTCGTCCAGCTCGCGGTAGGAGTACCGGTCCGGCCCGACGACGAGCGCCGTGCGCTCGGGCACTCGGTCGGCGGAGCTCTCCAGCGTGCTCGCGAGGGTGACCATCGCTTTTCTCCTGTGTCCGGACTGCTCGATTGCGGCGGACGGGTCGGTGGGACGGGTCGGGGGTCGGGTCAGGGTTCGTGTGCGTCCGGGACGCCGAAGCACCCGCAGACCGCGGCGAGCGCCCGAGTGCGGATGTTCGGCTGGACGCGGAGGTCGGCGGAGCGGGCGAGGTCGTGCACGACCGACAGCGCCGCTCCGAGCCGCACGTCGACCTGGACGGCGTCCAGGTCGGGCCTGGCTCCGCGCAGCGCCGTCTGCCACGCGTCCATCCAGGCCCGCCGCTCCAGCCGGAAGGCGCGCAGCGGCCCCGGAGCGAGGTATAGCCACTCCTCGGTCAACACTTGACACAGCCACGGCTCGCGCAGCGCCAGCGCGACACGGAGGGCGGCGTTGTCCCGGAGGCCCGCTGCCGGTCCGCGCCGGTCGCGGGCCACCCGGGTCCGGCTTCGCTCGACGCGGTCGACGCCGTCGCGGACGATCCAGGTGAGCAGGTCGGCCTTGCTCGGGAAGTAGTGGTACACCCCGGCTCCGGTGAGCCCGGCACGGCTCGCGACGTCCTCGACGGCGACGGAGCCGAAGCCGTGTCGGACGAACAGCTCCGCGGCGATCCGAGCGATCTCGGCGGGCCGGTCCGTAGCGGCCGAAGAGGTCGGCTCCGGTGCGGGCGGTGGAGCCTCGCCGGGCGGCGCGTGCACGACCTCGGCCGCGACCTCCGCCAGCGCGAAGGTCAACGCCTGCCGCGCCCGGCGTCGGGGGAACCGGCCCGGAACCTCCAATGTGGAGCGGACGACGTGGGCGCGCAGCACGGCGTCCTCGGTCGCGATGCCCGGCCACCGTCGTTCGATGACGGCAGCCAGCCTGGTGACCACCTCGTCGGCGCGCCGCCATGTGGCGGCCCGCTCGTCGGGCTCGAGGTGGCGGGACTCGCGCAGGAGCAGCGCCCATAGGCTCCGGCACTCCACGGACAGCTCACCGAGACGCTCGACGAGGCGACGGTCCTCCTCGAGGGCGGCCTCGCGCAGGACCTCGGCCAGCAGGTCGAGCCCTGCCCGGACACACGCCCGGAGCACGTCCTGCTTGCCGTCGTACCGCCGGTAGACGACCGGCACCGCCACGCCCGCCGCGGCGGCGATGTCGCGCACCGCCACCGTGTCGTAGCCGTGCTGGTGGAACAGGTCCGCCACGACCCGCTGGACGGACCGCCCGCCCGCATCCTCGACCCCGTACCTCACGTGTCCGTGCTCCCCCGCCTCCGGCGACCTCGCTAGCAGGCCATCCTCCCCCCGTCCACGTTGACGATCTCGCCGACCACGTAGGACGCCAGGTCCGAGGCCAGGGACAGCGCGACCTTGGCGATCTCCTCGGGCCGCCCCAGCCTGCCCAGCGGAGCGGGCGCGGTACCGCCGAAGACGCTCTTCGAGCGCCTGCTCATCGGGGTGTCGATGACACCGGGGGCGACGGCGTTGACCCGGATCCCGAAGGGTGCCAGCTCCTTGGCCGCACTGCGAGTGAGCGCGTGGACCCCGCCCTTCGAGGCGCTGTAGTGCACCAGTCCGCCGAGCCCATGGACGGCGGCTTCGGAGCCGACGAGCACGATCGCACCGGCCCGCCGGTCGAGCATCCGACAGGCGGCGCTGCGCAGCACGTGGAAGGTGCCGTCGAGGTTCACCGCCTGCATGCGACGCCAGGCATCGGCGGTGACGTGGGGCAGGGTCAGAACGGGCTCACCCGCACGGGTCTGCTCCGCCACCAGGGCCTTAACCTGCGCGTCGTCTACCCCGGCCGCATGCACCACGACGTCCGGCGCCCCGAGCGTCTCCGTGACCTCGGCGAACGCACGCTCGACGGCGTCGGCGTCGGCGACGTCCGCAGCCACCGACAGCAGCTCCGGGCCGTTCGCCCGCCCCGGTCACCACCGCAACGGAGCCCTCCAGCATCCCGCTCAGGGCCTGCCCGCCCGCCGGTCCGCCACCACGTTCAGCGGGCTGAACGAACGCGGCATGTACCCGCGGTAGCGCGCGGGCTCGGCATCGGTGTCCCACCGGAGGTTCTCGTAGCGGTCCAGCAGCTGAGCGATGACCTCGAGCTCTTCACCACGGGACAGGGCCGCGCCGACGCAGTAGCGCGGGCCGACGTTGAAGGCGACGTGGTCCTTGATCCCGCGCCGCTCGACGTCGACGACGTCCGGGTTCGGGTAGTGCTTGGGGTCGCGGTTGGCGGCGCCGTTGACCGGGTGGACGCGGTCGCCCTCCCGGATCAGCTGCCCTGCCACCTCGACGTCGCGCGTCGCGACCCGCACCCGAAACTGCACCGGGGCGAGGTAGCGCAGGACCTCCTCACCGAAGTCCGCGACGGCCCGCTCGTCGCCACGTAGCCGGTCCTGCAGCTCCGGGTGCTCGAGCAGGACATAGATGGCGTTCTTCAGGAAGTGCGAGGTGGTGTCGGTCCCGGCGAAGAACAGCACGCGCGCCTGGGCGAGCACCTCGGCCTCACCCCACGGCTCGATGACGCCTGGACCCTGGCGCCAGAGCAGCGAGATGAGGTCGTCCGCCTGGGAGTCCTTGCGCGCCCGGATCACCGGGAGCAGGACCCGGTTGAGGTTCTCGGCGGCCGCCTTCGCCTCGGCGAAGGCCGAGTCGTCCTCGCCGAACGTCTCGGTCCACCGGAACATGGCGATGTTCCAGGTCCGGCAGTCCGCCATGGTCTGCTCGTCGCGCCAATCCAGACCCAGCATGGCCGCGATGACGTCGCTCGGGATGATGTTCGCGTACTCGGTCGCCAGGTCGAACCGGGTGCGCTCGCCCAATGCGTCGAGCCTCCGGGACACGAGATCGGCGATGAACTCGGTCCGGTAGCCGTTCACCGTCCGCGGGCTGAAGTGCTTGAGCAACATCCCGTGGACCGCGTGGTGCTGCTCGCCCTGCAGCAGCAGGACCCCGCGGGGGCCGCCGTAGACGTCCGCGGCTCCGTTGAGCTCGAAGTAGGGGTGCTTGAACACGTCCTCGCGCCGCTGCACCTCGCGACACTCGTCGTACCCGACGACGATCCACGCGTTCATGCCCTCGTCCCAGTGCACCGGGCCGGCGGCCAGTCGTTCCGCGAAGAACCCGTATGGGTCCTGGTCCCGGGCTTCCTTCAGGCTCTGCATGGACCTGCCTCTCCTCTGATGACGGGCGCACCACGGAAGGTCCTGTGGTGGAGCGAAAGGGGGTCGACCGCGCCGGTCGGCGCACAGGGTGCACCGTTCCCAGCCAACTTCATTAACGTGGTAAAATGTAAGCTTCTACCTTAATGGGTGTCAAGCGCATCACACCCCGCGGACTGCGGCGTGCGCGGCGTCGACCGAGGTCAGACGGTCGAGCGCATCGGAGTAGATCTCCACCGACACCGGTCGAGGATCTCCCGGCGGCCGGACGACGTCGAGGAACCGTCCGAGGGCGAACTCGCCCCGCCCGACGCAGCGCCGGCGTGAGACGGCCTCCGCTCGGACGTCATCGGTCTCCGGCCGTAACGGACCGTCGTTGACCTGAACCATCACGATCCGGTCCGCAGGCACCGACGACAGCGCGGCCCAGTCCGCGTCGCCGCGGAAGAAGTGCCACGAGTCCACGCACAGGCCACCGTTGGCCCGCCCGGCCGCGGTGACGACCCGGTCGGCCGTGGAGACGTCCGGGATGTTGGTGTAGGGCACGAACTCGAGCGCGACCGTGAGGCCGTGCGGACCCAGCCGGTCGCACAACTCGCCGAAGGAGTCGACCACGCGTTGGTCCACCGGTCGGTCATCGAACGTGCCGACCGCCTGGACCAGCGGGACGCCGAGCTCGTCGCCGAGTTCGACCACCGCCCGCTCGACCTCGGGATCCGCGTAGACCATCCCCGGTCGGCCGGGCACGTTCGCGGGGCCGGGCGGCGCACAGAACCCGAACAGCACCTCGGCCTCGGCGGCCACGATCCCGTGGTCGTCGAGGACCGCGCGCAGCTCGGCCGGGCGCCACCCCTCCGCCCGCAGGCGCCGGTAGTACGGGACGGCCAGCCCGATCCCCGAGTAGCCCGCCGCCGCGGCGGCGGCGACCCGGTCGGGGAACGCGGCGTAGCGGACGGTGCCCCAGGCGAGGACGGGTGCCTGCCGGGTCACGTCGGCCGTCCGGCCGGGTCCGGCAGGATCCGGCGACGCTGCAGCTCACCGATCGCGTCCCGGAAGGACTCCTCGGTGTCCCAGACCGTCGTGAAGCCGGCCTTCTTGATCTTGACGGTGCTGACCAGCGCAGGGGGCGGCGGCGTGGTCGCCCCGTGGTGGAAGGTGTAGTCGGCGTAGAGGTGCGACTGGCCGAGCACCGCGCCGAGGTCGCGGACCGCCAGGCCCTGCTCGTCCGCGACAGCGGCCCAGTCCTCCGCGTGCGCGGGCAGGAAGGCGGCGAGGCTGCGGGCCACGGGCTCGGCGGGCTCCACCCCGAGTGCGTCCGCGAGCGCGGGCCACAGCTGCGGCCAGGAGAACACCTCGCCGTTGGTCAGGTTGAAGTGCTCGCCGTCCGCGGACTCGGCCGCCGCGGCCCAGACAAGCGCATCCGCGACGAGCCGCACGTCCACGACCTGTTTGGGAAGATCGACCGGGTACCCCGGGAACCCGAAGGGCTCCCCGGTCCGGCGACAGATCGCCGCCATCGCGCCGATCACCGGCGGCATGCAGTAGCCGACCCCGTACGCGGGCCCGACCACCTGCACGGGGCGCAGCACCGTCCACCGGAACCCGGCCGACGCCGCGTACTCCCGCAGCAGATCCTCCTGGTGCCAGTAGAAGTTCTCGTGCGGGTCCCGCGGGTGCCGCTCGCGGGCGGGCAGCGGGATCGGATGCAGGTGCACCCCGTAGGCCTTGGTGCCCTGCATGATCGTGACCTGCGCCAGCAGATCGGTCGCCAGGAGCGGACGCAGGACGTTGTCCAGCATCGCCTTGTTGACCGCCATCTGCTCGGGGTCCGACCAACCGGCCACCAGGCCCGGCTTCTCGAAGACCGCCGCATGGACCAGGTGGGTGATGGGCGGGAGGTCGGCGAGGGCCGCGGCCGCGGCCGCGGCGTCCCGCAGGTCCACGGCGAGCTGCCGGTAGCGCGGCTCACCAGGCACCTGCGGTGCGCCGCGGGCGGCCCCGACGACCTCCCACCCGGCGGCCAGGAAGGCCCGGACCGCCTCGCGGCCGATCAGCCCGGAGGCACCGGTCACGAGCACACGATGTTCGGTCACATCCACACCTTCGTCGGACGTCGTCGGGTCGACTGCGGCCCCGTCGTCAGGCGACGACGCGCAGCTCGGCCGTGGCCCGCATCTTCAGCCCGGCCTCGTGCGGGACGAAGTCCGGCGCGAGCCGCAGGTCGGGGAACCGGTCGAGCACCGCACCCAGGGCGACGGTCAGCTCCGCCCGAGCCAGCATCGCCCCGAGGCAGAAGTGCCGTCCGTGGCCGAACGCGAAGTGCTCGCCGCGGGCCGAGAACGCGTCCTGGTGCGACAGGTCGGTGCGGTGCATGTCGTAGACCTCCGGGTCGGCGAAGCGCCGCTCGTCCCGGTTGGCCGAGGCGATCACGAGGTACACCGTCGAGCCCTCGGGCAGCACGCCGCCCTCGATCTCCACGTCCTCCGCCAGGACGCGCCCATTCATCTGCGAGGGCGGGGTGAGCCGCAGGGTCTCGCTGATGGCCGGGACGACCAGCGACCGGTCGTCATGCACCTCCTCGTAGCGCTCGCGCTCGATGAGCAGGTGGGCGAAGAGGCTGCCGATGGTCTTGTCGGTCGTCTCCGAGCCGGCGTTCAGGAGCTGGGTGACGTGGGTCATGATCTCGTCGTCGCCCAGCGACTGGCCCTCGAACTCGGCCGTGGTGAGCACGGAGATCAGGTCGGAGCCCGGGTCCGCTCGCCGCGCGGCGACGATCGGGCCCAGGTACTCCCGCAGCTCCCGAGTCGCCCGGACGCCCGCGTCGTGCACGACCGAGTCCCGGGCCAGGTTGGACAGGAAGGCGATCATGGCGTTGTACCAGCCCCAGAACCGACGGTAGTCGGAACGGGGCAGGTCCAGCATGTCGGCGATCACGAACACCGGTAGGTAATGCGCGAAACGCGTCAGCAGGTCGAATTCCTCGCCCGACTGCACGGGATCGAGGAGAATGTCGACCGCGCGCTCCACGGTCCCGTCCAGAATCTGCGCCACATTGCGGTGGATCGTCCCCGACCACGCGTCCAGCCCGGCGCCGCGGAAGTGCGGGCTGACCAACGCGCGCTTCCGGGAGTGCTCGCCGCCGCCCATCTGCAGCAGGCTCCGCCCGAACACGGGCTCGAGCTGCCACTCGTAGTTGCGCGTGGTGAACGCCGGGTGCCGGTAGCCCGTCGAGACCGCCGCGTGCCGGGTGAGCAGATAGGCCTGCGCACCCTCGTCCCAGTGCAGCGGGGCCTCGGCCCGCAGCCTGCGGTAGAACGCGTACGGATCGCGTGCCACCTCGGCGGAGAGCAGGCCGGGGAAAGACGTGTCAGCCAGGATCGCCACGGTGGCCCCTCAGAACGGCTCGAGCAGCTTGATGTCCTGGCCCTCGCTGACGAACCACCGCTTGACCAGGCGCTCCGCGATCCGCCACGTGCCGTCCCGCCGCTCGTAGCGGTCGACGTAGGTGGCCGAGACCAGGCTGACCTTCCCGTCGTGGTGCTCACAGACGGCGAAGCAGTCGCTGCGGCCGGTGGCGACGTCCGGGTTCTCGAACGCGACGGTGTGGTTGGTCGTCCAGTGCTTGGTGGACGACCAGGCCTTGCCGATCACGACCTGGGACTGGCGGATGCCCTCGGTGCCGTGGAAGTCTCCGCGCCCACCCGGGATGAGGTAAGCGGCGTCGGAGTGCCACAGGCTCATGAACAGCTCGAGGTTGTCGTGGTCGACCCCCTCGCAGTAGCCGGCGACCAGCGCGGAGATCGCCGTGCGGCTCTCCTGCTCGTCCAGGCGCTCCTCGATGGTGCGAGTCGTCATCGAACCCTCACTTCGTCCGGAACTGCGCCGGGTAGTTCTCCGGCAGGTCGTCCTCGGAGATGGGGACGACCTGGTGGTTCATCACGTACCGGTCCTCGCCCTTTGCGAGGTCGTTCTCGTCGAACTCCCAGAAGACGACCGTCCGGCCGGCCAGCACGTAGTGGGACGCCTGCGGGGACGAGTCGTCCACATAGCCCATCTTCCGCGCCACGGCGGCGGTCAGGATCTGCCGGTACGTACCCTCGGTGACGATCTCGTTGTCCGACACCACCACCCGGGTCTTCTTGGACTCGATCACGTACGAGCCGTTGTTGACCATCTCGGTGTAGTTGGCGAGCACCGCCTCGCGGCCCTTCGGCCCGGTGTCGTCCGTCCGACCCGCCAGCACGCCGAACTCGTGGTACTGCGGGTCCGGCGAGAGAGTGGGGAGCACCATGTCGAGGTTCGCGAGGACCTCGCCCTTCGAGTGGTGCACGACGGTCTCGAGGTGCTTGCGCTGCTTCGGGGTGGTGGCCTTGTGCATGTGCGGCTCGAAGCTCGTGTACGTCAGCTCCGGCTTCAGATCCTTCACGAGATCACTCACGACGCCTCCCTGCGGTGGTGGTGCACATCAGATATCTAACATGGCAAAATAATCGCTGCGATCCATGTTCCGCAACCTTTGTCCATCACTCCGCAGTCCCCCGATCCGGCCACGTCCCCGACCCTTCCCTTATCATGGAGAGCCGACCATGTCATTCGAACTTTCCGGGCATATCGCACAACTCCCGGAGGAGGGTGCGCCGAGCATGGGCACGCCGGCCACAGAGCAGCCCCCGGAGGACGACGAGTCCATCCGCGGGATCAGCGACGTCGACATCACCCGGCTCCGCATGACGCTGGGCAGGCTGGGGCGGGTGCTCCGGCAGCAGAACGACGAAGGCCTGTCCTACGCACTCATCTCGCTGTTGTTCGCCATCCACCGGATGCAGCCCGTCACCGCGGGTGATCTCGCGGCTAGCGAGGGTGTCACTCCCCCGTCCGTCACCAGGAGCTTGAACCGACTCATCGAGATCGGCTACGTCCTCCGACTCGCCGACCCGGCGGACCGCCGCACGGCGGTGATCTCGTTAACGCCCGCGGGCGAACTCGAGCGACTTCGGATCCTGCGCACTCGTGAGAACTGGCTGTCCGATCACCTCTCCCGACTGAGTGCGCGGGACGTCGAGGCCCTCCTGGCGGCGATCCCAGCCCTCGAACAGCTCTGCGACCCCGCTCTCGACTGACTCACGGGACCTCCGAGGCGGTGAGCCGCGCGCGCGAGCGCGCGAGCGCCTCGTCGGCGCCGTTCCGACGGACCTCCGCGAGGAAGTTGAACTCCTCCGGCTGGAAGTGGATGTTGCTGAGCGAAGCGCCCACGACGGTCGCGGCGGCGAAGGAGTGGTCCACGCCCATCTTGGCCAACGAGGCGAAGACGGCGTACTTCTCGGTCACGATCCCGTCCCGCATGATCGACGCGCACATTCCCGCAAGGGTGTCGACCGCCGTGTCGACGTCGTCGGCGACCTCGTCCACCAGGCCGATCCGCTCGGCCGTGGCCGAGTCCCAGATCCGCCCGGCGAACGCCAGCTCGGAGGTGCGCTTGAGGCCCACCGTCGCGATCAGCAGCGAGAGGTCGCCATCGGCACCCAGGCTGTGCCAACGGGGTACGGCGAACCGGGCTCCGACGTCGGCCACGACCAGGTCGGCGCACAGCGCCAGGAACAGGCCCGTCTCGAAGCACTCCCCCACCGCCTTGACGACGGTGACCTTGCGGCAGTGCAGCAGCCGCCGGTAGAGCCCGCGATCGCCCCACCAGGACTCGTCGAACGCCTCGAGCCGGGCGCGCTGGCTCGGGTGCTTACGGACCGCGCCACCGGGGGCCTCGACGTACTGTCGCCAGGCCTCGTCGGGGTCCCAGCCGCGGGACAGGTCCGGGCCGGAGCTCTCGATGACGACGACCTTGACGTCGTCATCCGCGTCGATCGCGTCCAGGTGCTCGACGATCCGCCGGGCCATCGCCCGGGTGACGAAGCTGCGGCCGAGCCGGATCACCGCCCGGTACTCGGCGCGGTCGAGCAGCAGCTCGACGCTCTCGGTCTCCTCCGCCATCATCCGCTCCCCACGGCACGCGCGCTCATCGCATAGTGCGGCGCGAGGTCGAACTCCCGGCCCACGCCGTGGGCGTCGAGCACGGCCTGGCGCAGCATCGTCGTCATCGCCACCCCGTCCAGTGGCATCTCGGCGACGTCGGCGGCCAGCCGCGCCGCCGCCGCGGGCAGCGCCGCCCGCGACACGACGTCGTTGATCAGGCCCGCCTCCTGGGCCCGGTCCGCACCGAGGAGCTCCTCGGTCACCGCCCACGCCTTCGCCCGGTTGAGCCGCATGGTCAACGCGGCGAGCACGAAGTTCGACTCGGGCAGCGCGAGGAACGGCGAGCCGAACCGCGCGTCGTCCGCGGCGACCGTCAGGTGCGAGCAGAGCACGAGCATGCTCCCCGCACCCGTGCAGGACCCGGCGACCTCGGTCACGACCGCCTTCTTGGCGAAGCACAACGACTGGTAGAGGCCCTTCGCGCCGGCGAACACCCGCCGCCACCGCGCCGACGGGGGTGCCGAGGCGGAGACGGGGCCCGTCACCTCGGGTGCGAAGTCCGGCCCGGTGGCCCGCAGGTGGATCACCTTGACCAGGTCGTCGTCGGCGAGGGCCACGACGGTGTCGCGCAGCTCCCAGCCGAAGTCCGCGTCGAACCGGGAGAGCGGCGCGAAGTCCGCCACCTCGACCGTCGCCACCCCGGCGCTCACCGACACGTCGATCATCCCGCTCACGGTGCCCCCTCCGTCCCCGCCGCCACCCGCGACCGTGGGTCGGCGGCGCCCTTGCGGGCCTTGTCCGCGTCGAGCGCCCCACCGACGCCGACCTCCTTGGCGGTGCGCCAGAAGTCCAGCTCGTCCTGACCGGGCTGCAGGAAGTGCGACACGAGCAGCCCCGTGATCGACGGGACGCTGGTGTCCATCAACCCCTCGGCCGCGCGCAGCCGCGCGGTCAGGTGGTCGACCTCCGCGGACGACCGCGCGCCGATCGGCCGCACGACCCGCTCCGTGAGGGCCGCCAGCTCGGCGGCCGGGGCACACTCGTACACCAGCCCGAGCCGCTTCGCCTCGAGCCCACTCATCGGCTTCGCGGTGTACCCGGTGCGACGAGCGGCCTTCATGCCGATGATCCGGTTGATGTGCACGCTCGCCACCGCGCCCGCGGGCCCGAGGAACCGAGCCTCCAGCGCACCGATCCGGGCGTCCTCGGCCGCGAGCACGAGGTCGACCTTGCAGGTGATCATGAAGTACGCGGCGGCGGCGCAGTAGCCGTGGATCTGCGCGACGGTCACCTTGGTGCACCGCGAGACGGCCTGGCTGAACCCGAGCCTGCCCCAGGCCATGTCCGCGCCGTAGCGGTAGCCCACGTTGAGGGTCCGCCGGCGCTCCTGCGGCAGCCGCTGGCCCCACTCCTCGTTGATCTCGTTGCCGCTGCAGAAGGACTTGCCGTTACCGCGGAACACCACGACGCGCACATCGTCGTCCTCGTCCACCTCGGCGAGCAGGTCGACGATCCGGTCCCGCATCGGGACGCTCAGCGCGTTGTGCTTCTCGGGCCGGTTCAGGGTGATCGTCGCGATCCCGGTCTTCCGGTCGACGTCGTAGAGCACCTGGTCGACGGCGGCGGCGCGGGACTCGTCGGTCCCCCATCGGCGCGGCTTCACGGCGCCACCTCCTCGTCCGGAGCCTCGACCACACCGGCCTCGACCAGCGCACGAATCTCGTCCGGGGACAGACCGAGCGTGGCCAGCTCGGCCCGGGTGTCCTCGCCGAGGGCGGGTGTGTGCTCGCCGACCCGCCCGGGCGTGGCGCTCATGTGGAAGGGGTGCCCGATCGTCCGGACCTCGCCGAAGACGGGGTCCTGCTGGGTCACGACGTAGCCGTTCGCCAGCACGTCGGGATCCTCGGTCAGGTCCAGGAAGGTGTTGACCGGCGCCACGGGGACGTTCGCGGCCCGCATCCGCTCGACCCAGTCGTCCCGGTCGCGGGTGCGGAAGACCTCCTCCAGCATCGGCTCCAACACGGCGCGGTTCTGTTCGCGGATCTTCCCGTAGGCGAACCGCTCGTCCGAGAACAGGTCGGGGCGCTCCAGCGCACCGGTGAGGTTGCGCCACAGCTTCTGGTCCGTGGCGCCGATGACCACCCAGCGGTCGTCCCGGCAGCGGAAGGCCCCCGAGGTGGACGTGACCCGGCCCTGCGGCCGGTAGATCCTCTCCTCGTTCAGCGAGATGGTCAGCTCGGCGGTGTGCATGCCCAGACACGCCCCGACCAGGCTCGCATCGACACGCTGCCCCTCCCCGGTGCGCTCGCGGACGTACAAGGCGGACACCACGGCCATGGCCAGGAACATCGCCCCGGCCGAGTCCGCCATCCCGCGGGTTGCCAGCCGCGGCACGCCCTCCGGGCTGCGCATGAAGTCCGAGACCCCGGAGACCGCCTGGGCGACCATGTCGTACATCGGCTCACCACTGTGCGGCCCGGACGGGCCGTAACCCGAGGCGCCGGCATAGATCAGCCGCGGGTTGACCGCGTGCAGCTCCGCCCAGCCCAGCCCGAGCCGGTCCAGGACTCCCGGCCGGAAGTTCTCGATCACCACGTCGGCCTCGCGGGCCAGACCCAGCACGATCTCCCGACCCTGCGTGGTCGTGATGTCGACGGCGAGCGAACGCTTGCCCCGGTTGAGGCCGTGGAAGAAGCCGTGGAACCCGTTGGCCGCGGGCCGCAGCCTGCGGTCCCACTCGCCGCCGGGCCGTTCGATCTTGAGCACCTCTGCGCCCATGTCGGCGAACAGCCGGGTGGCCAGGGGTCCCTGCATGAACCGCGTGAAGTCCAGGACACGGACGCCGGCGAGGGCACCGCCCGGGTTGTGGGTGCGGTCGGGCGCCCGCTCGGGCGGGCTCACCGCCGGTCCTTCGTGAGGACCAGGGCGTCGAGGCCCTCGGCCCCCGACGCCGTGGCCAGCAGCGGGTTGACCTCGAGCGTCTCCAGCCGGTCACCCAGCGACAGCGCGGCCCGGCTGATCGCGACGATGGCCTCGGCGAGCGCGTCGAGGTCGACCGGCTCCGCGCCGCGGGCGCCCTGGAGGAGCGCGGCGGCCTTGAGCCCCGTCAGCATCTCCTTGACCGTCGCCGCGTCCACCGGCAGCACGCGCAGGCTCACGTCCTTCAGCACCTCGACCCAGATCCCGCCGAGCCCGACGGCGAGGACCGCGCCGAACGTCGGGTCGTGGGTCACACCCACCAGGAGCTCCACGCCACCCGCGGCACGCATGGGCGAGACGAGCACGCCCCGCACCTCCGCCTCGGGCGCTAGGGTCGCGGCGGCCTCCCGGATCCGCTCGAACGCGGCGCGAGCCTCGGCCTCGCCGCGCACGTTCAGCACCACCCCGCCGATGTCCGACTTGTGGGCGATATCGCGGGAGCAGACCTTCATCGCGACCGGACCGTCGACGGCGGCCACCGCACGCGCGGCCGCGTCGACGTCCTCGACCAGGACGGCGGGCACCATCGGTGCGCCGTGCTCGGCCAGCAGCGCCCGGCCCTCGTCCTCGGCCCACGCACCGACCGGCTCGTCCGCGCGGGCGACGACCTCGGGTCGGACGGGCGGCTCCGCGGCCAACACGCGACCGCGCAGCGCGATCCAGCGCACCATGTTCCCCACCGAGGCGAGCCCCAGGTCCGCGCCCGGCAGCAGGAACAGCTCCGCGCCCTCCAGCAGGCCGCGCGGGTAGTCCGCGACGTCGAGGCACGTGTTGGAGGCCATTACAACCGGCACGGGCGAGTCCCGGACGATCTGTCCCAGGATCTCCAGCCTGCTCTCGATGAACGTCGGGTCCTCCGGCCGGGCGCTGGGCAGCGGCGTCATCATCGTGAACATGAAGTCGATCCCGCCGTCCTCGACGGCGATCTCCATCAGGTCGTCCTCTGCCTTCGTCGGCCGCGGCCTGGCACGCGCGTGCCCGAAGCCGGTCGTGTCCAGGGGGTTCAGGATGGACGCGAACGGGGGCAGCTGCTCGGCGAGCTTCGCGACGGTGGCCGGCTCCCACGCGGGCAGCTCCAGCCCGTGGACGCTCGCGAGGTCGGCGATGATGTTGCACCCACCGCCCGACGAGGTGACCACGCCCATCCGGGTCCCCTTCGGCCGGACCTTCTGGTAGCCGAGCAGCCCGGCCGTGGAGACCATCTCCTCGATGCTCTCCGTGCGGACGATACCGGCCTGCGCGAACGCGGCGTCGACCACCGCGTCGTCCGTCGCCACGGCGCCGGTGTGGGCCATCGCCGAGCGCTTGCCCGCCTCGCTGCGGCCCGCCTTGAACGCCACGATCGCCTTGTCCAGCTCCAGCGCCCGGCGCCCCAGCGCGAAGAGTCGCTCCGGTTCGCGGACCGTCTCCAGGAACAGCGCGACCGAGCGGGTGGCCTCGTCCTCCAGCAGGTACTCGAGGATGTCGAGGCTGGTCAGGATGGCCGAGTTGCCGACCGAGGCCCAGAGGCTGCAGCCGACCCCGTGCGCCTGGGCGAACTCGTAGGTCGCCCGCGCCATGGAGCCGCTCTCGAACACCGCGCTGACCGGACCGCGCATCGGCGGCCGCTCGCTGGCCACGGCCCAGGGTGCGATCCCGAGGCTCGCGTTGACGTAGCCGATCGTGTTCGGACCCATGATCGTGATGTCGAGCTCGCGGGCGACCTCGCCCAGCCGCTGCTGGCGCTCGCGCCCCTCGTCCCCGGTCTCGCCGTAGCCCGCCGCGAGCACCACGGCGTTCTTCACGCCCGCCGCGGCGGCGTCCTCCAGCAGCGCCTCGACGCGTGACGGGCCGACCATCAGGAACGCCAGGTCCGTGGGCTCGTCGAGGTCGCGCATCGACGGAATGGTGGGCCTGCCGAACAGCTCGGGGTACTTGGGATGGACGAACGCGAGATCCTTGACACCGCCCGCCGCGTCCAGGTTGCGCATCAGGTTACGTCCCCAGTTCGACGTCTCGGACGCGCCGACGACCGCGAGCCGCCGCGCGCCGAAGAAGTGCCGCAGCCGGTCGGGGGTGACCAGCGCCTGGCGCCGGTCGTACTCAAGAGTTGTCATGTGGCCCTTCTTCCCGCGCGGCCACGCCACGCACGTTCTCTCCAGCCCTTGCCTGACGGTCCGGCACTACAGAACGACCTCCAACGACTCCGGCGAGCGCATCTTCAGCCCGCGGTCACGCGGTACGAAACCCGGTGCGAGCCGCATGTCCGGGAACGCGTCGAGGAGCGCGTTCAGTGCCACCTCCAGCTCGCTGCGCGCCACCGATGCGCCGAGGCAGAAGTGTCTACCGAAACCGAAGGCGAAATGGCCGCCGACCCCGTTGAACGCCGAGGCGACGTCGAGGTCGGCGCGGCCCGGCACGAACTCCGCGGGCTGGGTGAAGCGTCGCTCGTCCCGGTTCGCCGACGCCATCACCAACAGCACGAACGAGCCCGCCGGGATCGGAACGCCCGCGATCTCCACGTCCTCGGTCACGACCCGACCGTTCATCTGTGACGGCGGCGTGAGCCGCAGCGTCTCGACGATCGCGGGCAGCACGAGGGAACGGTCGTCCCGCACGGCGGCATACCGCTCCGGGCGCACCAAAAGGTGGCGGACGAGGTTGGTCAACGTGCGGTCGGTGGTCTCGGACCCCGCGTTGAGCAGGTGGGTCGCGTGGGTCATGACCTCGTCGTCGTCGAGCAGCCTGCCGTCGATCCGCGCCGCGGCGAGCATCGAGATGAAGTCCCCGCCCGGCTCGATCCGGCGGGCCTGCACGAGTGGGCGCAGATAGTCACGCAGCTCGGTCAGCGCCGCCGCCCCACGCCGCTCCACCTCGGGGTCGCGGGCGAGGTTCGACAGGAACTCGCTCTGCGCCTGGTACCAGCCGTAGAAGAGCTCGTAGTCCGACCGGGGAAGCCCCAGCACCTCGGCGATCACCCAGACCGGGAGGCGGTGACTGAACGTGGCCGCGAGATCCACCCGGGTACCCGGAACCAGCCGCTCGACGAGCCCGTCGACACCGTTCCGGATGGACTGGGTCATCAGCTCGACGATCGTGCGATGGATCAACGGAAGCCAGGCTTCGAGCCCCCGTCCACGGAAGTACGGGGTCATGACACCGCGGATGCCGGAGTGCTCCCGACCAGACATCTGCAGGATGGTCCGACCCATCGCGGGCTCGAGCTGCCAGGCGTAGTTCTCGGTGCCGAACGCCGGGTTGCGGTAAGCCGCGCTGACGTCCGCATGCCGGGTGATCAGGTACGCCCCCGCCCCGGCGTCGTAGTGCACGGGAGCGTGCTCCCGCAGGTGGGCGTAGTAGGCGTGCGGGTCGCGCTCGGTCTCCTCGGACAGCAGGCCGCGGTCGGACAGCAGCATCGCACCTCCCCGGCCTCGTCGATGTGCGGAGCGGCCCTTCGCCGCGCCGCGAGAAACTTAACCTCACTAAGGATTAGAACAGCGGTTCCGCGGGGCGTCAACCGGACCGACGAACCGTCGAGACGAAAAGCTTAGTCATGTGTACTATCTCGTCCGACGGACGAGGAGGACACATGTCGGACCCCGCGATGCTGCGGCTCTACCACACCGGCCTGATCGTCAACGACCTGGAGCGGGCCATGAAGCAGATGGGGGGTGCGCTGGGTCTGCAGTGGGCGCCCCCGAAGGAGTCGACGACCCCGCTGCTCGGCCCGGACGGGCTCGTCGGTCGGCACGTACGGTTCACCTACTCGCTACAAGGCCCGCACTTCGTCGAGCTGCTCGAGCAGATCGACGCCGGTCCCTACGTGAACCTCACCGGTGGCCGCTACATCCACCACCTCGGTTATTACACCGAGGACCTGCCGGGCGCGTCGGCCGCGCTCGAGAAGCAGGGCTACCGCCGCGAGCTGTCCGGGGACGAGGAGGACGGACGGATCACCCGTGCGGCCTTCCACTACAACGACGAGACGCCCGGCATGTGGATCGAGCTGGTGAGCCACGAGATCGCCGCCGAGATCGGGGACTGGATCGCCGAGTCCGCGGCCGCGGCCGGAATCCCGTACGTCTCGCCGTTCGCCTGCCGGGCGGGCACACCACGATGACGTGGGACAGGGCGTTCCTGACATTCACGAGGCTGCGCGAGGACCGGCACATCGAGTACAACGCCTGGCACCAACTCGACCACCTGCCCGAGAACCTGCGGCTGCCCGGAGTGGTCTGGGGTGACCGGTGGGTCTGCACCCCGGACTGCCTGCCGTGGGTCACGGGGAGCGACGCGGACGCCGGGCACCAGTACGCCGTCGTGTACTGGTTCCGCACACCGCTCGACGAGTCGGTGCGCGACTGGACCGAGCTCAACCAGCGCGCGCACAGTGGTGGGGACGACGGCCCGAGCTCGCCTACACCGACCGCCGCCCGGTCGGCTTCCTGTCCCCCGTCTCGGCCCACGCCGCACCGCGGGTGCTCGTCGAGGCGGGGGCGGTCCCGATGCGTCCGCACCGCGGCGTCCACCTGACCGTCTCGCGGTTCGGCCACCCCCTCGACCCGATGGCGGGCCTACGGTTGGCCCGCTTCGAGGCCGAGACGGTCCCCGCGCTGCTCGCCACCACCGGCGTCGCCGGGGTGTCCACCTACGCACTGCACTCGGACGGAGCGGGTTTCGGCGACGCGGGCGGGGCCGGCCGCGGCACACTCGTCCGGATCGTGCACCTGGACGGCGACCCCGTCGATGCGGCGCCCGCGGTCGGCGCGCTGCTCCGGCCGGACGCGGCGGCCACCGAGATCGAGCACGTCGTCTGGAGCGGTCCGCTGCGCACCATCACCCCGGGGAGTGGGACTGGTTCGGGTCGCCCTGACCCCACCGCCCGCCCCGGCCACCGAGGAGGACCGATGAGGATCGAAGTGGACCGCGACTGCTGCATCTCCGCAGGCGCCTGCATCCTGGAGGCGGAGGACCTGTTCGACCAGGACGACAACGGGGTCGTCGTGCTCCTCGTGGAGGCGCCGGACCCCACTCGGCTGAACGCAGCCCGAGCCGCCGCCGAGGCCTGCCCGGCCGCCGCGATCACGGTCGTGGACTGAGCCCGACTCCGGGCCGCGGACGCACACACTCTGGACAGGGTGTCGCACCACGGAGGTGTCGTAGTGCGCAGCAGCTCGCAGCCGGAGGAAGTAGTCTCGGTGGCGCTGCCGGACCGCCCGCGCGTCCGTCATGAGGTACGGCATCGGGTCGTCGACGGGTCGCTCGTCAAGGTCACGGACGTGACCCAGTCCAGGTCGACGAGCAGCCGCACCAGCGAGGCGTCGGCCTCCGGGGGTCTCGGGGAACGAGCTTCACGACATCGACTCCCACGCGAGGTCGTCGCGCTCGATCAGCCCCGCCCGGCTCCCCCGCGTCTGGGCGACGACGTCCGGAACGACCGCGCGGAACTCGTTGCTCTCCCACCCGGCACCGTCGGCCGCATCGGGACGGAGTGGAGCGTCCCGACGATCCGGTCGTCGCTCACCGCCATCCGTGCGCGGGCGAGCGGTGATCTCCTCGAACGCCTGGTCGGGATCGAAGACGGTGTGCGGGAGCGCGACCACGAACCTGACGGCCGCGGTACCGGTTTGCATTCCCCCGCCCGTGCGCGCCGATGTGCGACGCGGCGCCCGGAGCATCGCCCTGGACGGGCTTTTCGCGCGCTACACCGCGACGAGTCCGGAGCCTCCGCGGCCGGCTGAGCTACACCCTGACCGAGCAGCGCGACGCCCGGTGTTCGCCGCGAGGGCGTCACCCTCCGGGGCTCGATCGGGGCGGCGTCGCGTTCCCGACCGCGATCGTGACCATCACGAACCCGACCTAGGCCAGGGTGAGCCCGTGGCGGTGCGCTGCTTCGAGGGGCAGCAGGCCGGCCCGGACCACGAGCACCGGCAGGCTGTAGAGGCTGTACCCCATGAGCAGGGCTCCGACATTCGCCTGCACAACGGCGGGCAGCCGCAGCAGGTCCAGCCGGACGAGCGGCGCGGCGACACGTCCCTCCCACCAGACCCAGGAGACCAGGAGCAGCGGTGCCAGCCCGAGCGGCACGAGGACCGCCGGGTGCAGCCAGCCGAGGGCGTTGCCATGGCTGAGCCCGAGCAGACCAGCCCCGACGGCGACACTCATCACCAGCGCCCCGACCACGTCGGGGGTGCTTCGGATCCGCGCCGCGGCCCCGACGCCCGGGACCCCGAGCCGCAGACCGAGCGCCGCGCCCACCACCAGACCCGCCGCCCCCGCGTAGGCGGCGGGCGTGCCGAAGGCCTGCACCACCGCCGTCGTGATCGGATAGCCGATGCCAGCGCCGAGCGCCGTCGTGACCGAGAGCAGGGCGATCACCCCGCCCGCCCGCTGCACGGGCAGGTGTGCGCGGGCCGCGGCGATCGTCATCGCCACGAGGCACAGCGCCAGGCCCTGCAGTGTCCCGCCAGGAAGACCCCGAACGACCCGGCGACGGCGCTGAGCAGACACCCGATCGCAACCAGTGCCGCGATGGCGACGGCGGCGCCGCGCATGTGCCGCCCGTCGGTTACCCGCCCCAGCACCGGCGTCGCCACGGCGCCCACCAGCAGGGTCACCGTGTACGACCACTGCGCATGGTCCGCCGAGAGGCGGAACTGCTCCTGCAGGACGGTCACCAGGGGCGCCCCGAGGGTGACGACGACCGCCGCGACCAGCGCGGCCGCCACCAGGACCGTCGAGAACAGGACGGGGCGCGGCGCCGGTTGCGACGGGTCGCCCGTGGGGCGGGCGGAGGCCCAGTCGCCAACCGCGTCGGCGGTCAACTCCGTCCGCGCTGGTGGCCCGAGCCCCCGCCGGTCACCGGCATCAGGGCCTGAGAGAGGCCACCGTCGACAGTAATCTCGTTCCCGGTCACCTGGGCAGCGCCGGGGCCGCTCAGCCACAGGACCGCCTCGGCGACGTCGTCCGGGTGACCGATGCGGCGCATCGGGATCAGCGACTCGCGGTACCGCCGGTTCTCCACCGCCGCCTCGTCGGCCGCGTTGCCGAATGCGGCGAACGTCAGCCCGGTGTCGGTCGGGCCGGGCGCGACGGCGTTGACCCGCACACCGTCGGGCCCCCACTCGAGCGCGAGCTGCTTGACCAGCATCAGCAGCGCCGCCTTGGACGGGCTGTAGGCACCCATGGGCGGGGTGGGGTGCCGCGCGGAGATCGATGTCGTGGCGACGACCGAGCCCCGGCTCGCCACCAGCGCCGGGTAGGCCGCCTTCGCCAGCAGCCACGTCGCTCGGGTGTTCACTGCGAAGACCTGGTCCCAGGACTCGACGTCGAGCGAGTGCAGCGGTCCCCCGCCGCCCAGACCGGCGTTGCTGACCAGCGCGTCGATCCCGCCGAGCTCCTGCTCCGCGGCGCGCACGGCCTCCGCCGGGCCCTCGACTGTTGACAGGTCGGACTGCACGACGACCGGGCGTCCGCCCCCGGCGGTGACCGCCTGCGCCGTCTCGTCCAGCAAGGACTTGTCGCGGTCGACGAGGGCGATCACCGCCCCCTCGTACCGCGCGGTCGCCAGCCTGGCCACCGCCCCACCGATTCCGCCCCCGGCTCCGGTCACCAACAGTCGCATCATCGCCACCTCGTCATCGAGCGTCATCGGACAGCGGCGCCGGGCAGGCGCCGGTTCGGGCGGCGCCGTCAGGTCCCGACGGCGATCGGGAGCGCGATCGGGGTCCGCAGCGACCGACCGCCCCACACCACCGGATCGTCGGTCAGCCGGGCGCCCGGGAACTGCTCGGCCATGGCCGAGAACAGTGAGGCGGCCTCCATGCGCGCGAGACCCGCCCCGAGACAGAAGTGCGGTCCGAGCCCCAGTGAGACGTGCAGCTTCGCGTCCGGACGCAGTACGTCGAGCCGCTCGGGGTCCAGGAACACGTCCGGATCGCGGTTCGCCGAGGCCAGGACCCCGATCACCGTGTCGCCCTCCTCGATCAACACCCCGTCGAGCTCGCGTCGCTGGGCGGCCACGTACTGCAGGAAGTGGGCGGGGGTGACGTAGCGGAGCAGCTCCTCCACCACCGCGGGGGCCTTGGCCCGGTCGGCCACCAGCACCTTCCACTGCTCCGGGTGCTCGAGCAGTGCCATCATGCCGATGGCCAGGAGGTTGCTGGTGGTCTCGTGCCCCGCGAAGATCATGAGCGCGAGCATCGCCCGCACCTCGGTGCCGTTGACGACGCCGTCCGCCTCGGACTCGAGCAGGGCCGACACGAGACCGGTCGGCTGCCCGGACGCCCGGTGCCGCTCGACGAGCCGGTCGATGTAGGCCATCAGGCTCTCGTACGCGCCCGCGGCCTCGATGGACTTCTGCTCGGAGTCCGCGTTGAGCTTGTTCTCTGCGATCCGGAAGGCCCACGAGTGGATGTCGTCGAGGTCGCTTAGCGGGATGCCGAGCAGGTCACCGAGGACCTTGAGCGGCAGCGTGTAGGCGACCTGCTTGAAGTCCACCACGCCGCCACCGGCGCGCACCTCGTCGAGGGCCTCGCGGACCCGACCGTCCACCCTGGCCTGCATCTCCGTGCGCAGCGCCTTCGCCGAGAAGGGCGGGGTGACCACCCGGCGCACCCGCGGGTGGTCCGGCGGGTCGAGCCGCACGAGCTGGGTGAACTCGTGGTCCAGCACGGTGTCGAAGGCGGCCCGGCCGTGCGGGGAGAAGGTCTGCCGCGCGTTCTCGTAGCGGGCGGAGGTCTTCGTGCGGGCGCGACTGTAGAAGTGGTGGTTGTCCCCGAGCAGCTGCTTGACGTCACGGTGCCTGCTGAGCAGCACGGCGTCACCGAGCCGGACCACCGGAGCCTCGTCGCGCAGCCGGTTCCACACCGGGTAGGGGTCGACGAGCGCGTCCGCGTCCCCCGCCAGCAGCTTCTGAACCTGGTCGACGAGGCTCCCCTCACCGTCGGAATTGACCATCCGATACCCTCCGATCCCGTTCGATCCGGTTCCCGTGTGGCCTCGCGGCGCTCAGGTGGCGTCGACGACCAGCTTGCCGAAGGTCCGGCCCGCGACCATGTCGGCGAAGGCGGCCCCGGCCTCCGCCCAGCCGCGGACGAGGTGCAAGTCCTGGTCCAGCTTCCCCTCCGCCAGCAGGCGGCCCAGCTCGGCGACCGCCGTGGCGTTCTCCGAGGCGTAGTCCGCCGCCCGGAACCCGAGGATCCGCAGCGACCTGGTGACCAGGACGAACCAGTCGTCGAGCGGCAGGGGCGGGACGGCGTGCTCGCCGATCGCCGACATCTGACCGCACAACGCGACGCGGCCCAGCGGCCGGAGCCGCTCGACGACACGGGCGGACGTCTCACCCCAGACGTTGTCGAAGTAGCCGTCCGCACCGTCCGGGGCCCAGGCGGTGATCCTGTCGGCGAAGTCCGCGGCCCGGTAGTCCACCGCCTCGATGCCCTTGGCGCGCAGGGCCTGCACCTTGCGGTCCCCCCCCCCGGCGACGCCGAGGACCTCCGCACCGGCGAGCGCCGCGAGCCGGCAGGCGACCTGTCCGACCCCGCCGTAGGCGCCGCTCACCACGATCTTCTCGCCGGGCTCGGGGCGCAGCACCCGCGTGACCCCGAAGTACGCGGTGAGGCCGGTCAGCCCGAGGATCCCGACGGCGTGGTGGTCCGGCACGCCGGGCGGCGGTGTGTACGGCGTCGCGGCCGCCTCCGCGAGCACGGCCAGGTTCGACCACGTGCCAGACCCCGTCACCAGGTCACCGACGGCGAACCGGGTGCTCGCCGACGCCACGACCTCGCCGACAACACCCGCCGCCGGAACGGTCCCCGCCGGGCTGTGGCGCAGTCGGATCCGGTGCGACGGGTCGAGCGAGGCGTAGCGGACACGGACCAGCACGTGGCCGTCTGCCGGGTCTGGGTACTCCCGCTCGGCGAGCACGAACGACTCCGGGCCGAGGTCCTCTCCACCCGCATGAGCGAGGCGGACCTCCTCGGCCGTCCAGGCACCCATGTGACTCCTCCTCGGTGAGCGACGTGGGCGAGGTTAACATGGCTAAGTAATTCGCCCAAGGGCCTTCCCCACGGACTCTCAGACGAGCTGGCGGGAGAGGAACGTGGCCACGCAGCCGGGCTTCGGCTCCCCCTCCACCCCGATGGTGACGGTCATTGCGAGCTGGAGCCCACCCGTCACCTCGCGGACCTCGTCGAGGACGAGCGTCCCGGTCACGGCACTGCCGACGGGGACGGGTGCAGGGAACCGGACCTTGTTGCAGCCATAGTTCAGGGCCATTCGGAATCCCGTGACCTCCAGGACCTCCGTCAGCACCCGCGGAAGCAGGGAGAGCGTGAAGAAGCCGTGCGCGATCGTGCCGCCGAACGGGCCCGTCGCGGCGCGCTCCGGGTCGACGTGGATCCACTCGTGGTCACCGGTCGCGTCCGCGAACTTGTCGACGACCTCCTGGGTGATCGTGTAGGGGGCGCTGCGCCCGAGGGGCACACCGAGCGGGAGGGCGCGGACGCCGTCGACTCCGTCTGCGATGAGGGATGCCATGGGGGACCTTCCAACACTGGATCGGCGTGGCCCGAAAGTGGGCGACACGACTACTTCACTATGTTAACTTCCAAGTCCGAGGATGCACGCCAGTTTGCTCCGGGAGAAACGCACCATGACGATTCACGACAACGCCGTCGTGACGAAGGACCGGGTGGTCATCCGGTTCGCGGGGCGACTCGGGCGACGGCATGCAGCCCACCGGTGACCAGTTCACCTCGGAGACCGCGACCTTCGGCAACGACCTGTCCACCCTGCCGAACTATCCGGCCGAGATCCGGGCCCCTGCCGGGACCCTGCCCTGTGTCTCGTCGTTGCAGCTGCACTTCGCCAACTACGACATCCTCACCCCCGGCGACCGGCCGGACGTGCTGGTGGCGATAAACCCGGCCGCGCTCAAGGCCAACATCGCCGACCTGCCCCACGCGGGGTACTGATCGTCAACACCGACGAGTTCACCAGCGCAACCTCACCAAAGTCGGCTACCAGGCCAACCCCCTGGAAGACGACTCGCACGCCGACTACCAGGTGCACCCCGTCGCCATGGCCACCCTGACCCGGGTGCGCTGGAGGAGACCGGGCTGAGCAAGAAGGACGCCGAGCGGGCCAAGAACATGTTCGCCCTCGGGCTGCTGTCCTGGATGTACCACCGCCCGCACGAGGGCACCGAACGGTTCCTCCGCGAGAAGTTCGCCAAGAAGCCGGACATCGCCGAGGCCAACATCCTCGCCTTCCGCGCCGGGCACGCCTACGGCGAGACCACCGAGGCCTTCGCCGTCACCTACGAGGTCGCCCCCACCCGCCTCGCCCCGGCACCTACCGGCAGATCACCGGCAACACCGCGATGGCCTACGGCATCGTCGCCGCCGGACAGACCACCGGCCTGCACGTGTTCCTCGGTAGTTATCCGATCACCCCGGCCAGCGACATCCTGCACGAGTTGTCCAAGCAGAAGGCCTACGGTGTGACCACCTTCCAGGCCGAGGACGAGATCGCAGGCGTCGGCGCCGCCCTGGGCGCCTCCTTCGGCGGCTCCCTGGGTGTCACGACGACGTCGGGTCCGGGGATCGCGCTCAAGGCCGAGACCATCGGCCTGGCCGTCGCCCTGGAGCTGCCGCTGCTGGTGATCGACGTGCAGCGCGGCGGGCCCAGCACGGGGTTGCCGACCAAGCCCGAGCAGGCCGACCTGCTGCAGGCCATGTACGGGCGCAACGGCGAAGCCCCCTTGCCGATCATCGCCCCGCAGTCGCCCGGGGACTGCTTCCCGGACTGGCGGGTGGAGGGGGCGACCCCGGCCAGGCAGATCAGCGAGTCCGGGGTGGGGAACCGGCCGCGGGCGTCGCCGATCTCGGCGAGCAG